>CALWBE010000028.1 GCA_944375955.1 uncultured Clostridia bacterium
CAAGTTTTACTGCCTGCACTTTGTATTCATGGTCATATTTACGCGCCACTTTGAATACCTCCTTATTCTCTTGCTTTTATTATGAAATCCTTGAGAATAAGCTGTCAACTTTTTTTATACCACACCACAAAACTTTTTATTTAATTATTGACATTCAAGATTAAATATGATAAAATAGATAAGCTTTAATGCTGGTATAGCTCAGTTGGTAGAGCAGCTGATTCGTAATCAGCAGGTCGTGTGTTCGAGTCACATTACCAGCTCCAATTTTAAAACCGTTCGGATATACTTTATAAATATATCCGAACGGTTTTTTATTTGCGGCTTTATTAATAAATAACCTTATATTACATTCCCTGAGTTTGTGAGATACTCGCTGTTTTTGCTGCTTCTGTAATTTTTCGGGGTCATTCCCTCACTTCGCCTGAACGCATAATTAAAGTATGACTGCGATGTAAATCCGCACTCAGCCGCTATATTTACAAGCGGCATATCTGTAGTCATAAGCAGACTTTTTGCGGCACGTATTCGTATTTCAAGCAAATATTCGTTAGGCGTGCATCCGACAGCTTTTAAAAAAAGCTTATGAAAATATGTCGGACTTAAATTTACACATGATGAAATTTTTTCAAGGGTCAGCTTATCAGAATAATTTTCCGAAATATACTTTACCGCGCTCTCTATTATTTCGGGATTCCCTACCCTGTTTTTAAGGCTGTTATTCATTATAAGATTTCCGACTTCTTCACTGACTATTCGGCAAAGCGCAAAAAGATTTTCAGCAATACATAGCTCACTTTTATCATCAGGAAAATTATATGCGTTTACAAGATTCAAAAACAATTTTTTTATTCTTTCCGGATTCCTCGGCAAAAAAGAATCCGGACATTGCATAAGGCAGCTATACAGAGCGCCGCCTTTTACAGCCATATGGATATAAAAACAGCGATAAGGCAGCACCGTATGTCGCTTTGAACCGGGTTTTGCACATATTAATATGTTTTTTGTTATCGAAATCTTTTTTCCGTCAATATATGCATAACCGCCGTTTTCAACGGCAAAATCAATTTCAAAAAAAGCAACGCCCCTGTCTTTTGTCTCCTTTACTCCCCTAAAACGCTGTGACGCATCAAAAACACCTATTCCTACTACCTGCGGCAACACAATACTTTCAAACACAAAACCACCTCCGCCACCGTATAAGGCTTAAATATAAAATTATATGATAGCAAGATTTCGCAAAAACTCATTAAGATTTATATATAATTATACAGCTTTATATGTTAAAATATATAAAAATTTTTACTTGTTAAAAAAAGTATATCACAATATTTCTCAAAATTCAACTTTTTATTTCTCAATATTCAGTTCGATATAAAATGTGCCGCCTGTTTGAAAAAAATTATACGGAGGATAATATGGAAAATAAAAAAATTACAATACTGCCGTCTGAAGAAAATATCACATCTGATACCAAAGTTATATCCAAAGCTCCCTTATGCATAGACATATCCTCGTCAACCATGCGTTTTAAAGCTGCCGCAAAAGAAACTATCGGTAAATTATGCGAAAACGACTATATCATAATCGACCTTGAATTCTGCGCCGATTCCCGTACTTTTATTGACGCCGACTTTTTTTCTGGCGGCAAAAAAATTATCAACCTTAATTACAGTATAATTCCCAACAGACGCATAAAAATAGCTTTTCCGCTTTGCGAACTTGCTTCAAAAAGGTGGTATTTAACGCCGCATCCCGGAAACCTTAAAGGACATGTACAAGGGCAGCCGGCTCATATTTCAGAAATTGATGAGGTTTATATTTCATCTAGATTTTGCCGTGGGGGCAAAAAAATAACAATATACGATATGTACATATCTGACATGCTTCCGGACTTTACAGTAAACGGGAAACCTATGGTTGACATGTTCGGGCAAAATAAAGATAAAGAATTTCCCGGAAAGATACATTCCGAAAAGGAACTCGCCGATTATTTAAAAAGCGAACATGATTATGCAGCCGCACATAATTCCTATTCGAATCCCGACTGGAACAAATACGGCGGTTATAAAAAGCTGAAGTTTGAAAAGACCGGCGCATTTCATACTCATTTTGACGGAAAAAGATGGTGGCTTGTCGATCCCGATGGCTGTGCTTTTATTTCAAACGGCATATGTTACGGCTCAAGAATGGGAGTACACGGCTTTATCGACGGAATGGAAAATCTTTTCGAATGGCTTCCTGATAAAAAAGATCCGGTTTTTAAAGACGCATGGACTACTGCTGACAATATACCCGAATTTGTAAAAAGAAATGGAGCTGAAGCCGGAAAATCCCGGTATATGTTCAATTTCGCAAGAGCAAATATGATAAGAGTTTTCGGCGATAAATGGTGGGACGCATGGTGTACAATAAATTCCGCCCGTCTTAAGCGCTGGGGATTCAACACTATTTCAGTCTGTGTAAATAACTATTTTGATGAAAATGTATATGAATATTTAAAAAAAGCCGAAATACCGTATACATTGACTTTAAAAGGGTTCCCAAAGACCAAAAAAATGATTTTCCGAGATTTTCCCGATGTTTTTTCGCCGGAATATAAAACCTTGTGTGAAAAATTTGCAAAACAGCTTCAACCTCTTGCAGGCGACAAATATATGATAGGATATTTTATAAATAACGAGCCTGAATGGCTTGTCGCACGGGAAGCAAACATTGCTGAACAGCTTATAACCTCATCTGAGCCGCTTTATTCAAAAAAAGAATTTGTTAATTTCATAAAATCAAGATACGGCACGGAAATTCAATTTAACAGCGTCTGGAAATTAGGAATTTCAAATTTTGATGAACTTTTAAACCCGATAAGCGAAAATTTAGATAAAAACGCCGAAATCTTAAAAGATCTTAATGATTTCAGAGATGTTCTTATAACTGCATACAATAAAATTCCTCTTGACGCGGTTAAAAAATACGCACCCGACAATCTTTGTCTTGGTATGCGCTACGCTAACATACAAAAAAACGATCTTGCCGGTTTTGATTATTATGACAGTTTTTCTTTCAACTGTTACAGCGGAGATCCGTCTCAGACATTAAAAGTGGCAGAAAATATAAAGAGCGTACCCTACATTATAGGAGAATGGCATATAGGAGCATCCGACACAAGCCTTTTATGCTCCGCTCTTGTGACCTGTAAAAATGAAACCGAACGCGGAAAAGCATGCTTTAATTATATTCAGACCGCTTTTTCGGCACCCGGTCTTGTAGGAGCGCATTATTTTGAATACAACGATCAGCCTCTTTTAGGACGTTTTGACGGAGAAGCAATGCCGCACGGTCTTATAGATATATGCAACCGTCCTCATGAGGAGTGTATGCAATATTTATCGGAAATCAACAATCATATTTATGAACACGTCTTAGGAAAATATCCCCATTGCAAATATAAAGTAGAATTTTTACCGAGCTTCTGAATTTAAAGGAGGAATATAACTTATGAAAATCACATGGATGGGTCAGGCAGGACTGCTTTTTGAATCTGAAAAAGCGACAATAATGGTAGATCCATACTTATCAGACAGCGTAAAAAAAATTGAGCCGAAGAATTACCGCCGCGTTCCGGTTGATGAAAGTTTCTTTAATATTAAGCCGGATATTATTGTATGCACTCATAATCACCTTGATCATGTCGACACAGAAACCATTCCGCGCTTTTTGAATAACGGCGGCAATATATCCGTACTTGCTCCTAAAAACGCATGGACTTCACTTAGAAAATTCGGCGGAGAACATAATTATATCTGGTTCAATCGTCATACAACGGTAACTCTTAACGGAATAGAATTTACTGCAGTAAAAGCCGAGCATTCGGATGAAACAGCGGTAGGATTTCTGTTAAATGACGGTGAAAAGATATATTACATTACCGGAGACACTCTTTACAACAGTGAAATATTTGACGATCTTCCGAAAAATATTTTTGCAGTATTCCTTCCGGTAAACGGGGTTGGCAACAATATGAACTTTGCAGACGCTAAGCGCTTCTGCGAAATAATAAATCCTAAGGCAGCAGTACCCATGCACTGCGGACTTTTTGACAATATTGACATGAATAAATGGGAATACAGCAAAAAAATAGTGCCTGAATTTTACAAAGAAATTGATTTCGGAAAAATTTTATAATTTTATAAATAACAGGGAGAAAAAATGAAAGTTACCGATATAAAAGCTTTTGTCGTGGACTGCTTCCGCACAAACTGGGTATTTGTAAAAGTATACACAGACGAAGGTATTGACGGCGTAGGTGAAGCTACGCTTGAATATAAAGAAAAAGCTCTGCTCGGAGCTTTAGAACACATAAAAGAATATCTTGTCGGAAAAGATCCGCGCGATATTGAAAAGCATTGGCACACTGTATACCGAGACGCCTACTGGCGCGGAGGTGCTGTGCTGATGAGCGCTCTTTCCGCCGTTGAAATGGCTATGTGGGATATTCTCGGTAAAAGCCTTAATGTGCCCGTATATACACTTCTAGGCGGAAAATATCATGACAAAGTGCGAATTTACGTAAACGGATGGTTTGCCGGAGCTAAAACTCCGTCTGAATTTGCGGAAAAAGCAAAAATTGCCGCAGCACGTGGCGTAACCGCAATGAAATGGGACCCTTTCGGAAAAAACTATCTTCAGATTTCTCATAAAGAGCTTTCGTCAGCGATAGACTGCGTCGGCGCAGTACGAGAGGCTGTTGGAAACGATATAGACCTTCTTATCGAGGGACACGGCAGATTTGACATTCCGACCGCTGTAAACATAGCGCGTGAGCTTGAACAATTTAAACCTATGTTTTTTGAAGAGCCTGTTCCGCCTGACAATCTCGATGCTTTGGCTGAAGTTAAATGCCGTTCAAACATACCGATATCAGCCGGAGAACGTCTTTATACCAGATGGGATTACAAAATGCTTTTCGACAAAAAGGCAGCCGATTATATTCAGCCTGATATTTCACATGCCGGAGGAATAATGGAACTTAAAAAAATAGCGGCGGAAGCCGAATGCAGATACATTCCGTTCGCACCTCATAATCCTTCAGGTCCCGTGGCAAATGCCGCTACTCTTCAGCTTGCCGCATGCTGTCCTAACTTTTGCATACTTGAAATAATGTACAGCGATGTTATATGGAGAAAAGATATTACAAATGAAAAGCTGACTTATTCTGACGGATATATGAAAATTCCAGATAAACCCGGTCTCGGCATAGAGATAAACGAATCCGAGTGCGGTAAACACCCTTACACCCCACACACTCTGAGGCATTATACCGGCGCACTTACCGATATAAGACCGGCAGAAACCGAATTTTATTTCTGATAAAAACATTTTAAATATAAATGAGAGGGAAAAAATGGACAGACTTATTCCAATATCAAAAATAATTCCTAAATCTTCAAAAGAAGTTTTAAAATCAAAGCTCGGCATTGGATTTGAAAAGCTTGACCGCGCCGTTTTCGATCCTGAAAAAGCCTATGATAAAGTCGCGCAGCTCGGTGTAAAATGGGTAAGAATACAATCCGGGTGGGCAAGAACCGAAAAGGAAAAAGGAATATACGATTTTAAATGGCTTGATTCTATTGTAGATAATTTAATTTCAAGAGATCTTATACCATGGATATGCCTTTGCTACGGAAACGGATTGTATGATGAAAACGCCGCAAAAATTTTCGGCGCGGTAGGCGTACCTCCGATATTTTGCGACGAGCAGAAAAACGCGTGGAAAAACTATGTCAAAACGCTTGTCAAAAGATACAAAAACAAGATAAGCTATTATGAAGTCTGGAACGAACCTGACGGAAAATGGTGCTGGAAGCACGGGGTATCCGCTGAAGAACTGGGAAAGTTTACAATAGATACGGCAAAAGCTGTAAAAGAGGAATTTCCCGAAGCAAAAGTGATAGGAGGAGTGGTATGTGACCGCAGCATAACTTTTCTTAACGGAGCCTTCAAAACCGGAATGGCAGATTACATAGATTTTGTTTCTTTCCATGAGTATACAGCGGATGAAACGGATGTATTTGAGAGAGTAGAAGCTCTAAGATCGCTTTCGCATAAATATAATCCAAAAATCGAAATAATACAGGGAGAATCCGGATCGCAGTCAAAACGCGGCGGTCACGGAGCTCTCAATACCGGTGCGTGGACAATTGAAAAGCAGGCAAAACAGCTTGCAAGGCATACAGTTGCAGATCTTATAAGCAACGTTCATTTTACCTCGTATTTTTCATGCATGGATATGATCGAGGCTTTAAACGGGACTGTTGATAATAAAAGTTCATATCTTGATTACGGATATTTCGGAGTTCTCGGCGCCGATTTTTATGAAAATGGTATTGCTTCAGGCGAATATACTCCTAAAAAATCATACTATGTGCTTCAGAATATTGCTTCGATTTTTTCTGGAGACATTGAAACTTTCCAAATTCCGGCAATATTCTTAGCCCAACCTTCGGAAGGAATATATTCGTATGACTGCAAAAGGCATGAACTCTCAACAGGCGCCTTTAAGCGCGACGGAGGAGAAGCATTTGTCTACTGGAAGCCAGAAAACATAATGACTACTTCATTTGAGGGTACGGCAAGCTTTGAAATATATTCAGAATATGATTCCGTTTCTCTTATTGATGTCATGGACGGAACAGTTTACAGCATTCCCGATGATATATTAAAAAGAAATAGTCAGGGAATTTATTCCTTTTCTCATATCCCGGTCAAAGATACGCCTCTTATTCTCTCCTTTGGCAAATTCATTTGAAAATAAACAAAATATGTTCTTTATACTTAAAGCAAGTAATATTAAAGAAGGTGTAATTAAATATGAATAAATCTGTCTTTATAACAGGTGCCGTCGTAAATACCGGTCTCGGAATAGCACATAAATTTGCCAAAGAAGGCTACGATGTCTTTATAGGAAGCAGAGATCTTAAAAAAGCGCAGGATACGGCATCAAAACTATCGGAAAAATACGGTATTTACTCGAAGGGATATAGTACAAAAATTTTTGACGAAGAGGATACTGCGCGGATATTCAAAGATATCGAAAGTCAGGGATATCTCATTGACTGTCTTGTGCTGTGCGCCGCAAATTTAGGAATAGGGCAGGAATTTTTAAATGTAAGCATGAAAGATTTTATGGATGTTATAAACACAAATATAGGTTGGAATTTCATGCTTGTACGTGAGGCCGCAAAACAAATGATTAAAAAAGGCGGCGGTTCTATTGTTTTCATAAACTCGAATACTTCTTACCGCGCAGTTCCTGACAGAATATCCTACTGTGCTTCAAAAAGCGGCGCTCTCGGAATGATGCGGGCGCTTGCACTCGATCTTGGTAAATATAAAATACGTGTCAACGCAGTGCTGCCCGGAATGATAAAAACTGACAGATGGGAAAACAATTACAACGGCTGCAGATATGCTTTGTCAAACTATACGCCTCTCGGCGACATTGCAGATTTTGAAGATATAGCTAATGCCGCCTGGTATTTCGGAAGCGATGCGTCAAAAAACTGCACCGGTGCCGAACTTACGGTTGACGGCGGAAATATGATTCAGCTTTATCCTATTGTTCCAGAAAAATAAATTTTCTTTTGATGTTATGTAAAAAAGACCTTTGAAAAAGCTTTAAACTTTTCAAAGGTCTTTTTATTATATTTACCGATTTTAAAAATTTACTGTGAAATTGTATTTCCGACAGGCGTTATCACATATTCTCCGTTGATAATTTCAACAGGTATTAGCTCAAACTTATCATTATATATAGTGCCATCCCATTTTTCAGCGCCCAGCTTTATTGTCTGTCCGCACCAGAAGGTTTCTATTACGCCGTCTTCATATTCTACCGTTATATCTCCTATTATCACTGTGTCACATCCGGTCGGTATAGATACAAGAAACGAATCATCTATCTCACTATGTCCAAGTTCTCCTCCCGGCTCAACACTGATATCAAAATTCTCATAATTTTCGTAATATTCACTGCCGTCAGGTATGTAATACTCAACACGATAAGAATTTATTGTTTTACCCGACGTATTTATCGGATGCCAAATAAGTTTATATGAATACTGACTCCACACGCTTGCACGCTCAAGACTGCATGTGCCGTTTATGGTTATAGGATACGGCATCATTTTCCAACTTCCGGCAATATATGCGCCTTCATCTGCTTTTAAACCGCGCACGCTGCCTGTTAATGAATAATAATACCTATAAAAATCGTCAGGGGTCAGTGCCCAGCCAGAGGCAAGATATCCTTCGAGTTCTGTCTTAGCTATAACAATATTTTCACCCGTCACAGAGTAAACTCTTGCAACCGGTTCACTGTACCAGCCGTCTGCGGCATAAGAAGCTGCTTGGTACGGAAGTATACGCTCACTTCTTCCGTCCGGATTATATACGGTAGTATATAAAGGCTCAAGGTCTGCATAATACCCTTCGCTTAAATATTTGTCCTTTTCCGACATCAAAATAGCTTTACCGTACCCTGCGCTGTCATACACTGTCGTCATCGGTTCGGTGCTCCAGCCTACTGCGATATATGCGTCAAGTTCCTTTCTAAGTATTTCCATACTTCTTTCATCCGGCGCATAAACAGTTATCACAACTTCACTGCGGTCTGTATGCCAGCCTTCTTTTATATATTTATCTGTTTCGGATTCGTTTACCGCCATCACTGAGCCGTCTTCCGAATACAGAACTTTTATAGGCTCTGTATACAGTTTCCAGCCCGCCGCCTTACAATCAGCAACATTCTGAGGCAAAAAGCTTTCTATATTTCCGTTATTATCATACATTTTTACCATGATATCTTCAATATCAGTAGTAAGTCCATCTTTTTCAAGGTCCGAAGCACAACTCTCTGCTGCAATTATAACTGTTCCGTCGCTGCAGTAATAAAGATCCACCGGAGTAAGATACCAGCCTTCACTTTGCATCTCTAAAAATTCATCGTATCTTACTGTGTCCGTCTTTCCATCAACACTGTATATATTATAAATAACTGACCCTTTACCTGCATTCTCAGAAACGGTAAAATCATTATTATATATATTTCCGCTCCATTCGCCGCCGTTTGTAACCTCTTGACCGCACCAAAATTCTTCTGTTGTTCCATCTTTATATCTAAGCGAAACCTCACCTATAAAGACTTTGTCACAATCCTCCATATCCGTTATCTCAATATAACAGTTCTCCTTAAAGGTAGTAGTTATACCTAACAGTTCATCGTTTTTAGCAGTCACTGACACAGTAGGACTTCTCTTTTTATATCCGCTTGTACTATCTTCGGGAAGATAATATACTGTAATAGTATATTTTGTTATATCTTTTCCAGATGTGTTGCGCGGATGCCAGAAAAGCTGCATTATACTGCCGTCTATATTGTAGGTGCTCTCAGATGTTAAACTTATCGGCGAAATCTCATCTCCCCAGCCCGCAGCTATATTTTCCTCAAGTGTTGCAATCGGTATATCGGCTTCTACGGTAGAAGAATACATCTTTGTATAAAGTCCTTCTATAGACTCAAGCCAGCCCAATGAAATATATTTATCTTTAAAATCCGAATCTATTTGCTTCTTTTCATGATTGAGATTATATAATTCGGTATATTTGATTTCACCGTCTGTTATGACTGCTACAGTTTTTATATCGTCATACCACTCAACATCGACTCCCAAAGATTCCGCTATCGCCCTTATTGGAACCAACGTACGACCGTCACGTATTACTGCCGGAGAATCAAGCAAAACTGTTTTGCCTCCGACACGCATCTCATCGCTTCCAACCTGCAGACTTATTGCTGTTCCGTCCTTTTTGCCTTCTACCGTCTTTGTCTCGTCATTCCATTCAACATCTGCGTCAAGCGCCTCAAATACGGCGCGCATAGGCACAAGCGTCCTGTCGTTAATAATCGCCGGCGGAACATCAAAATCAAGCTTTTCACCGTCTATGTACACAGACAAACCATTATCGGCAGCCGAGACTGAGAACGCAAATAATGAAGCTATTACTGCAGCTGCTGAAACCGCAACCTGTTTTTTTATTTTTTTATTTCCCATTTTTTATCTCCATGCTATTTTTCGGACTTTACTTTTTTATGTAAAGATTTAGACGAAAAAAAAGCAAAAAAGTTGCATAATTAAACTTTATTGCCGTTAATATTTTTTTTATTATATTGTCATTTTTTTAACTAAAAACCAACTGCTTCTAAAAATACAGCGGCGCAAAATGCGCCGCCCTTCCTTTTACTCAACAATAAATTCTTCGATATTCTTTAAAAGCTCGTCGGCGTTATCAGAATATATCGTCATATTTACAGGCTGCATTAAATCAAGACTAAAAATACCCATTATGGATTTTGCATCTACGACATAGCGTCCCGACTGAAGATCAACATCGCCGCTGAAGCCGGATACTGCATTTACGAATTTCTGCACATCACTTATTGATGTGAGTTTTATCATTTTTTTTATCATGATTTCTCTCCGTTTCTGTATTGCTGTACGCAGTATCGCTGAACGCTTATCCAGATTGATTGTCGCACGGATCCGCGCAGTCTGATCTGCGGCAAAATTTTTATTCCATATATAATATATACGGTATTAATATTGTATCATAATGCTTTTAATTTGTCAATAAAAATATCGCGCCATAAAGAAATCCGCAGAATTTTTACCATGTAAAAGGCTCATCTGCTCTTTTCATTCACTGCAAAACAGGTTTGAAAAGATCGCTGTAAACTACGCTGCCGTCTGCAGAAATATCTGCTCTTAAAACTCCTTCTATTTTTGCATCACGGCTATTTCTCAACATAAGCATTACCCTTATTGAAGAAGTACCCGTAACAAAGGAAAACTCCGTCGCCGATATATCTGTTCTTTCTATCTCTGTGTATTTTGACGATATATTTTCATAAAACCTTACGTCTATAAAATATCCTTCAGGTGCATTTCCCGGGGTATATGAAACATCTACACTGCTTCCCTTTGCATCTATTCCTATTCTTCCAGCGGCTTCTTCAAGAATTCTCTTGCCGTAATTTCTGTCAAGTGTTTTTTCTCCCCAGCCGTCGGTTATGTATTCGCTTTCCGGTATCCTGCAAAGATCACTTAACGATCTGTATTCTGTCCGGATTCTCAGCGCGGGCTCTATTATTACCGCTATAACCTTTGACATTTCAGCCCTTGTCAGCAGCGAATACGGATTAAAATTGCCGTACTCATCACCATTGAAAATTCCGTTATAGTATGCTTTAAGAACGTCATTTCTGCTCGTTTCAGGTATTTCATCAAAATCTGCTATTTCTGACTCGTACATTGATACTGTATCGTCATATTTACCGCCTGTTATAAGGTTGTTTCCGTTATTGCATACCTCGGGATATATGCTTTTTGCTGATACAAGTTCTGTATTAGTGTCAAAAGATTTTGTAATAAGCGAGGCAAACTGATATCTTTCTATCGGACTTGTACATCTTTCCGGCTCGGATATGACCACCATACCGTCTGATATCGATATTCCAAAGCTACCCTCTGTTATGATACCTGTATCATAAAGCGTCTGCATATACCCGGAATACCACTGGTTGCTTCCTGTTTTCCCAGAATTTATAAGTTCCTTTTGTCTTTCTGAAGCATATTGTTCAAGCCCTAAATATCTTGTGATAACCGCAGAGCATTCCGCTGCGGTGAACGTTCCTCCGGGAGAATATTCACTGTCAGATATACCTTTTATCAATCCGTTTTTAACAAGCAGATCGACATAAGAATAATACCAGCTGTTTTTGTCTATATCCGAAAACTTCTCGGCTGACAGCTGTTCCTCTGCAACAGCATTTCCAAAAACAAGCTCGGATGCCTGATAAATTTGCTCTTCTGCCGCTTCGGAATGCCATGGTGTCAAGCCTGCTGACAAAAATCCCGCGCAGGCGCATAAAGCATATATGCTTTTTTTTATTTTTCTCCTCATTTTTTCACTTCTCACCATATTTTATGATTTTTTAAAGCTTCTTAATCGGCAGTGCCGCTGTCTTTATCCTTGGCGTCACTATTAGGTTTATCTTTGACAGAGCCGTCTTTATCATCTTTTTCACTGTCAGTATCTTTGCTTTCGGATCCGCCGTGATCTTCATCCGCGCCGGATTTATCTGTGTCATCTTTTTTTATTTCCCCGTCTGTATTTTCTTCACTTTCGGTTTCCTCTTTATCCGTAACGTCTTTATCCGGATCTTTATTTTCATCATCCGGGTCCTCCTCTTCTTTAGGAGGACTTGTATGCACCGTGCATGAACGGTTAAAAGGATATTCAACCCATTTTGACCTGCCGGCATACATACCTTCAGGCAAAAGCGTAGCATAATAAGGCAAGGTGGAATCATCCGAAGGCACAAATCTTTCAGGTACTGTTCGGAAAGTATACTGTGTGTCCTGAATATAAATATCGGAAATATAAAAATCCCTGTCGTCTACATTTACAAGTGCAAACTGCTTTCTGTTCTCTTCCGGGCAATAATCAGTAACTACTCCGCTTGTTTCAGAACAAAAATCAAACATGACATGGGTATCACACTCATTTCTCGGTTCAGTGCCCTTTTTAAACCAACCAGTTTCAACACGTGATCCGCGCGGATCAAATACCTCACACAGAATAGTCGGCTTATCTCCACTGTCACAGCAGTACTGTGCCCTTACAAGCTCATCATCGGAAAACTGCTTTAACGCAGTGCCGTTTTGTTTCGCTTCGCTTATAATATTATCATGAACCTCGTTCATTATCTTATCCCATGCAAGCATTGCCGGATTAGTCGGGAAAGCAGATGAAGAGATGTATTTGGGCTGATCATAACCGAACCAGCATGCGCCTACAAGATAAGGAGTATAGCCTACAAAATACAAATCCTTGTTGCTGTTAGTAGAACCGGTTTTGCCTGCGGTGTCAAGCTTGTTTTCAAGAGTAACCCTTGCACCTGTTCCGCTTACCACTACCTGTTCAAGTATTTTAGTCATTAACTGTGCTGTAGAACGTGATACTGCAACAGTCTGGTTTATTTCATTTTCAAGCAAAACCTCACCGTTATTATCGTAAATAACCGTATAAAGTCTCGGCTCAGTATATACGCCTTCATTTGGGAAAATAGTATACGCTCCAGCCATTTCCATTACGGTAAGCCCATGAGTAAGTCCTCCGAGTGCAAGCGGTGCATAGTCGCAATCTGCCTCCTCAAGACTTTCGAGTCCTAGTTTCTCTTTACCGAAATAATAAGAATATTCTGGGGTTATCATATCAAGAGTCTTAACAGCAGTTGTATTAAGCGACTGCAGTATTCCATAAAGCACTGTAGTTTTTCCTCGATAATCACGACCGGCATTTTCCGGCCAGTATTTTCCGCTGCTTTCATTATACTCAAAAGGTGTGTCGTCAATCACAGTCGCGTAATTAATATACCCAAGATCGATAGCAGGGGCATATACCGTGAGCGGTTTTATAGATGAACCTACCTGCCGCTTGCTCATCGTAGCTCGGTTAAGTCCACGGCTTACAGTCTTTTCGCCGCGGCCTCCAACTATTCCCTTTACGTCTCCCGTATAAGGATCAAGTATAACCATGGCAGACTCCGGCTGAATACCTTCAACCGAAGCAAAAGTATCGGGCGACTCATACGCGTTTTCCATTATGTCCTGAATCTCAGGATCAATTGTTGAGTATATTTCCAGTCCACCACTGAAAATAATATTTAAAGCAACTTCTCTAGGATAACCATATTCTTCATTCAGATCCTCGATTATCTGTTCTATCAGAGCGTCTGTAAAATATGAAGTTACATTGTTTATGCCTGCTTCTGAAATTTCTTTCTCCGTAATATTGAGAACAAGCTCGGTATTTTTTGCCTCCTCACATTCCTCGGACGATATCCATCCGAGCTCTTCCATCTTATCAAGCACTATATCCCTGCGTTCTTTGTTTTCTTCGGGATTATATTTAGGATTATATTTATAAGGTGATTTCGGAATAGCTGCAAGACTTGCGCACTCTACAAGACTCAGCTCTGAAACGTCTTTACCGAAAAGATAATTCGACGCTGCCTGAACTCCGTAACAGCCATTCGCAAGACTTATTGTGTTTAGGTACATTTCAAGTACTTCGTCTTTTGAACGTTTTTTAGTAAGGCTGATAGCACGGAATATTTCTTTTATCTTTCTCTGTATTGTAGGATCGTCGTCACCTGAAAAGTTTTTTATAAGCTGCTGAGTTATTGTAGATCCTCCATAGCTTGAATTTCCTTTTAAAAATTCAAGCACCGCTCCGGCTGTGCGCTTTAAGTCCATTCCGTTATGCTCGTAAAATCTCTGATCCTCAATCGCCACAAACGCATTCTTTAAATTTGTCGGCATATTTGAGATTGATACCCATGAACGGTTTTCATCTCCGTGCAGCCGCTGATCTTCAAGCTCTACAGGCTCTCCAAGGTCGTTTATATAATAAATTTTCGTAGTTTGTTCAAGATTTGTTTCAAGTCCTACTATATCGTAGTCCTCTATCAGATTGTTCTTAATATATATAGCAAATACGGATACAACGATAACACCGGTGATAATACATATAAGTAAGATAGTAAGTATCGCATTAAGAATAAACGATAGTATTTTGGAGTAATTTCTCCTTTTCTTTTTTTTACTTTTTACCGTATTTATACTTTTTTCACCCGTATCATTAAGACGCGAAGTGTCAAATTTCTTTGTTTCTCCGGAGTTATTTTTATCCATTTTTACTCCTTTCCAATTTTTATTATTCTGTATAATGTCCTAAATAAATTTTGCGCATATACTAACTGCAAAGCAAATAATATATTCGTTTTTCCCCTTATTTGGCAATGTTATGAATAAAACTTCTTTTTTAAGGAAAAATATTAACGTATCATATTAAAGAACGGAGGTCACCTGATATGCCTGCTGCAATAGCAAAAGCATTTTCAAAATTCAAAGAATATGGTATATTTATATTTCTCGCCGTATATTTTGCTATGTGCTATTTTCTTATAAGCCGCTTTGACAGCAGCTATACAATAACTCCGCAGGAAAACGGAGAAGAAAGGACAGTTTCTCAAGTTCAGGCTTCCGAAAATGACACGTCTCTTCTGCAAACCGGTTTGTCTGCACAGTCAGAAGAAAAAGAAAGCAGCGCCGCATCAGAAATTGATGAGAATGACATACCTTACATCACTGACACGCGTACTGTAAAAGAATATCACGGCGGTCTTGGAATCTATAACTGCTTCGATGAACTTTTAGGTTCTTTTGACATAGATCTTTCAATATTACCTTCTGCCGACAGAGAAGCGTTAAAAGAAGGCATAATATTCGGCAGCGACGGTGAAATGCAGGATTTTCTCGAAAGTCTCGACAGCTGAAATCTTTTATTCAACACAATATTAAAAATTAAAAATCGCTGATATATTATTATAATACATTATTGCGGAAAAATCAAATATTATAACAAAAAAATACTTCCTCAAATTTAATTTTAAGGAAGTATTTTTTATCTTATTAGGTCGAAATAAGCGTTTGTTAACGCAATGTTAATCAAATAGATACGCCGTTAACAGCAAAATCGGCTTAATTTGAGAATCTGAGTCATTCGGCAAAGTAAGGGGTAAGTTTAAAACCACAATTAAATTTTTCATCATTTACCCTGTATTTCTCATCAAGTTCGGGGCCGCATGAATTTGAACCTATTCCGCTCATGCGCATATCTATACATACTATCGTATTGTTCTCAGGCACAAGCTCATAATCGTGCGCAGCTGCTGTTAATGTCTCGGAACGGTAATGAGAAGCGTTAAAGCTGAAATATCCGCCGTCATACAGTGTTTCAAAGAACAGTCCGTGACCTGATATATCTCCGGTAAAGGCATATCTTGTACCGTAGTGAGAAGAATTTTCCTGCGGCTTTACATACGGTTCGAAATTATCCGACGCCGTAGTTTTAAATAACGAGAGCCTTGCCGCTAATTGCTTGTCTTCATAGCTCTCCATAGGACCGTAGCCAAAATATTCCGTACGCTCACTGCCTTCGGGCATAATAAATCTCATTCCGAATTTAGGCAGATACGGCATGCTCATATCTTTCACGGCATCCACCTCGACAGAGCATGAGCCGTCGCGCTCAAACAGATACGTAACTTTTGCTTTTATTACCGGCAGGCGCGACGGCGCTGCAACAGTTATATCGGCAAAAAGAGTTATATGATCGTCGCATCTTTCTGCAAGTCCCGCAGAATAAGCATTCTGAACAGCTTTATCAAAGCCGAAATCTATCCATTTGTCTTTTATATATCGGTCATTATCGGTCGGAGCTCTCCATACGGTGAATACAGCCGGTTCACATATCATGGCTTTGCCTTCATGTACAATCTCACATATAGCTCCTATGCTCTTGTCAAAACGATAGCTTGTCTCTCCGCAGCATATTTCAATATAACGGTCGTCTTCTCCGTATTCAAGATCATATTCCGCCGAATCTGCAGAACTGTCTTCTTCATCTGAACAAAGCGTAAAAAGTTCAAACTGATAAAATCCGTTTTCTTCTCCCGCACATGCCCAATTTGTATCCTCATTATACAAAAAACGCAGCGTAAGAGTATATTCACCCGGTTCTGAAAATTCGCTGGCATCAAAAAATCTGTAACTTTTTGATCCTTCCGGAGGAATATCAAGCTTGCCTGCCATACCTGAACGCACCGGTTTTCCGTCGCACTCAACCGTCCATGAAAGCGAAAGGTCGGAAAGATCTGTAAAATATCTTCTTGAAGTGATTTTGACTTCTCCTTTTTCAAAATCCTCAAGTTCGGCATAATACGGCTGATAAATTTTCTTTGCCTCAAGAAGTCCGGTATGCACTCTTCTGTCAGGATAAACAAGTCCGTCAACACAGAAGTTGCCGTCATTCGGATAGTCGCCGAAATCTCCTCCGTAAGTAAAGCCTCGCTTTCCCCCTGCATCTATCTGCACCGAATGGTCCGTAAATTCCCAAATACATCCGCCGAAAAAGCTGTCGTATTTACGTATAAGCTCCCAATATGCTGCAAGATCTCCCGGACCGTTTCCCATAGCGTGACAATATTCGCAAAGAAAATATGCTTTTGTTCCGTTCTGCAAATAATTTTCCGCATCTGCCAGTGACGGATACATTCTTGATTCCATATCGGAAATTTTATTCATTTCCTCATATGTGACATTGTGATTTTCATGTCTCGCAGCACTGCCTTCGCGTATATAAATTTCTGATGCGCCTTCGTAATGTATAATAGCGTTCTTGTTTCTTCCTCGTATATATTCCGCCATCTTGTACTGATTTATACCTACACCCGATTCATTTCCCAAAGACCAGAAAATAATGCTAGGTGAATTTTTGTCGCGCTCAAACAGCCTTGCCGCGCGGTCTACATACATCTGCGTCCATTCAGTAGAATCAGACAGCATGCTCCAGTCGTTTGCATAAAGGAACCCATGCGTTTCAATATCAGCTTCATCAACTACATAAAATCCCAGCTTGTCGCACAGCTCGATGAACCGCGGATCGGGAGGATAATGCGATGTGCGGACAGTATTTACGTTATGAGCCTTCATTATATACAAATCTTTCATAAAATGCTCGTAAGGAGTCGCATGTCCCAGCACTGGATGAGAATCGTGGCGGTTTACGCCGCGCGCCTTAACTTTTTTACCATTTATATAAACGACACGGTCTTTTATCTCTATTTTCTTAAATCCGATATTCTTTGCTATAACCTCGTCGCCGCATATAAGAATAAGCGTGTAAAGCTTAGGATCTTCATCGCTCCAAAGCATAGGAGTATTTACTGTTATTTCGGTAGTATCTGAGCATTTTCCTTCGGACACAAGCTCTCCATACGGAGATATCAGCTTATATTCCGCTTTCTTCTTGCCGACCTTCTCAATTTCAAGAGTTAAATGAGCCTCTGAAAAGTCTTCCGAAAGATCTGTCCGGGCATAAAAATCTGTAATCCTGCTTTCTCCTCTGGCAATAAGGTATACCTCGCGGAATATTCCCGACAGTCTCCACATATCCTGATCCTCAAGATAGCTCGACGCCGCCCATTTTACGCATATTACCGCAATGCGGTTTCTGCCTTCTTTTATATAACGGGCTACGTCAAATTCGCTTGTTCCGTGACTTACTGATGAATATCCTACAAACTCACCGTTTAAATACACATAAAATCCTGCGTCTACTCCTTCAAAATTCAGATAAGCGTGTCTTTTGGCAAAACTTTCCGAAATATAAAAATCACGTATGTAAATCCCGCAGGGATTCTCTGAAGGAACATGAGGTGGATCTACAGGATAAGGATAGCGGACATTTGTATAATTCGGCACGTCATATCCTGAATTAAGTACCGTCTGCCAGCTTCTCGGAACATCTATTTCATCAAAGCATCCACAGTCACATATTTCATAGTTTTCATCTGTATAGTCTTCATCTATATCCGCTATACTGTCAAAATACTTAAACTCCCAACGTCCGCACAAAGTTTTATAATAAGCGGATTCTCCGCGTTTACCCCGCAAAGCCTTGGCTTCGCTATCATACGGGATAAAATACGCACGCGGCTTTTCACAATTTACATGAAAATCTGTCAAAGACTCATGATATTTTTTTAAAAAATCCATTTTGAGCTCCTTATTTTTAAACTTTGACATAATTAAAGAAGAACTTTCGGATCGTATTCAGGCTGTTTATATAAGCTTTCCTGATTTTCCGTAACTTCTTTTTTAAATACTTCCTGCCATTGTTTTCCGTTATAGTCCTCTATAGAAATCGTTATCCATTTTGTATCGCAGTTTAAAGTTTCTGACAGCGCCTTCTCAAGAGCGGCGGCAAGGGCTTTTTTCTGTTGTTCGTTTCTTCCTTCGATCATTTTTACACTAATATGCGGCATTTTTCTGTATCCTTTCTTAATTTTTATTTTTATATGCAGTTTATTTTAATATTTTTGAAGGCATTGATTACAAATAAAATACAGTGGATTTCAATAATATATAAAACATCTTTTATATATCAAAATTATGCTTTATGACTTTTTAAATACTTTTCCTTTGTAGCTTCTCCTCCGCGCAAATGTCTTTCAGCTTTATTTTTCTGAAGAACCGCGTCAACCTTTCGGAACATAACCGGATTGATTTCTTTAAGTCTTGCAGTTATATCCTTATGAACGGTAGACTTTGATACTGAAAACGCTTTTGCTGCCGCTCTTACGGTGGCTTTTTCAGCAACTATATATTCCGCAAGGCGCAGCGCACGCTCATCAGCGTCGCTGCCATAACTGCTTCTCTTTGAGGAGCCTCTGTTTTTAGAGCCGTATACGGCGTAATTGTTTTTCTTCAAATGATCACCCATACCGTAATATCATTACAATGAATGAATATGCCGGTATGGCATAGTTTTATGAAAAAAAACGCAAATTTATGCTTCTTGCCCGTCAGAAACCTGAGTCTCGGTCTGAACCGACATGTCCACAGTTACAATAAAGCCGTCAACATTATTTCCGGAAACACTGTATGTCTTATCCGCCGGAACATATACCTTAGTTGTTTCTCCGGACGCAGGAACATAATAAACCTCATAATTTTTGCCTCCGGCCTCTATTTTCAAATGTTCTCCGGCAAGTGTATAGTGGCGGAGCAAATCTATATATTCTTCAAGCACAATCCCGTTTTCTTCAATGTAGTATGAATGAGGCACGCCTACATAACGGTAATGCCAAGGTTCAAAGGAAATTTGGGTTATATTGCTTTTCCCTTCAGGATACCGTCTAATAAACCCGTATTTTTTGCAGTTTTCCGGGATCCAGGTATAATGTCCTTCATCCGCAAATGTTTTATATACTCCGTCTGCATAAATACATATATCGAATGCATATCCCGAATGATGTTCGGAATACCCTGGATTTGCTGCTATATCAGGACCTTTTTCGGCATATATGCTTTCCTGCTCCTCTACAGTACGATATGCGGCATTTATAAGTATATCCGAATCTCCGGAATATTCTACATAATCGGCAAACATAACGTTTATATTTTCTATTACCGTAGGATTAAGGTATATAGTAGTATCTTTTATAAAATAATCCTGAGTTTTGGAAGCATATACATTTGCAGGAGTCTCGTATTTTACAACAGAATGTACCCCGTCGGATACAAATGCGTTATCATTATTTACAAGTATTAGTTCACCGAAATGTATCTCTTCAGAATCAATATCAACAGTAGTATAATTTTCCGGAACATACGATATATTGCCCGCGCTTGTTTCATCTTCTGTCTGTGCCTGCGGCGCCTTGCGTAAATTTACCGTATCTCCGGGCGTGGTATTTGACTTAAGAGTACCTAAAATAAATATATTTACGGCAATAAGAGCCGCAAGCACCCCTGCAAGTGTTAAAGTAATATTTGATTTTTTTCCTTTATTATTCTTTTTTCCGGTCATTTCTTATCCTTTCGCTAAAATCTAAAAACATATTATTGTTTTTTAGTATAACATATAGCTTGTTTTTTTTCTACTGTTTTTTTTGTTTTTTACATTAAAATTAAATTTATTTTTTAAAAACCTATTGACATAAAAAAATTTAATTATAGAATATTATATATAAATTAAACGTGAAAATGGCAAGTGTTTGCTGATAGTTCTTTCGATCGGCACATATGCCGCTTTATTTGCGCTAAAATTAAGCGAGGTAATCCTGACATAATGCTCAAAACCCAAAAACTGAGATCCGGCGAAGTTGATATGTGCAACGGTCCGCTGTTTTCAAAAATCATAGTATTTTTTATTCCCGTAATGCTTTCAAATATGCTACAGCTGCTATACAACGCCGCAGATCAGGTAGTCGTCGGACAGTTTGCCGGCTCTGACGCCCTTGCAGCCGTAGGTTCGACTTCTTCGCTTTTCAACCTCATAGTATCTATAATTATCGGGCTTTCCGTCGGAACAAGCTCAGTAGTTGCCATTCATTTCGGTGCCGGAAACAGCAACTCTGTTTCAAGATCTGTACATACGTCAATGCTTCTGGCGGTTATATGCGGACTTATAATCGGTGCTATTGGTTTTTTCTTTTCACGTCCGCTTCTGATCCTTATGGATACTCAACCCGACGTTCTTGACAACTCGGTTCTTTATATGCAAATACTCTCAGTTGGACTTCCTCTCGTCGCTATATACAATTTTGGAAGCGCTATACTCCGCGCAATCGGCGATACCAAACGCCCTATGTATTTCCTTATAATTTCCGGCATTATAAATATAATATTCAATTTGTTTTTTGTTATCGTATTTAAAATGTCTGTTGCCGGAGTCGCAATAGCTACGGTTATCTCTCAGGCTATTTCAGGTGCAATGACTGTTATTTGTCTCATGAAATCCAAAGGAAGCTATAAATTCTGCTTTTCAAGACTAAAGCTTCACAAAACCGAAAGTCTTCAAATAATCCGTATCGGTATCCCTGCAAGTATACAGTCTTCAATGTTCTCTATTTCAAACATGATAATTCAAACAGGTATAAATTCAATAAACAAGGCTGCCGTTTCCGGCTGTACCGCCGCTACAAACGTCGACGGAATTATTTATCAGGCAATGAATTCGCTATATCATGCCGCTTTGTCTTTCTGCGGTCAGAATTACGGAGCTAAAAAATACGGCAGAATAATGAAATCATTTTTATATTGTTCCTTAATAGTAACCGTTGTCGGTCTTATCGTAGGAACATTGGCATTTTTGTTTGACGATCAGCTTTTAAGTATTTTTATAAAAGACGATCCTAAGGCTATCGCTTACGGAAAGGAACGCTTAATGATTACGTGTATTCCATATTTCCTGTGCGGACTTATGGAAGTCAGCTGCGGAGCTTTAAGAAGTCTTAACCACCCGGTATCTTCCCTTGTCAATTCAATCCTCGGCGCATGCGTATTCAGAATAATATGGATATATACGGTATTTAAAGCCTCCCCTTCCGTATATTCGCTCTTTTGGTCATATCCGCTGTCATGGGCTTTGACTACCGCAATGCACGTTACATTGTTTCTTTTCTTCTTCTTCAGAATGAAAAAAAGAGATTCATACCTTGCTGCGCATGAACATGAAGGCGAAAATTATAAAGCTTCCGCATGATTCAGAAATTAATTTTACATAACCTCGACATTTTTTTAAAAATATACACTATAAAAAACAGGTACAGAACCTCAAATTACAGTTCTGTACCTGTTTTTTATTTAATACTTTCACCATTACTAAAAGCGTTAACTTACTTAATTTATCTGCACCGAATTGCAGTCGACTATCTGAGTGCCGGGATAATAAAGTCCTATTATATAATTAAAATCATATCCATTTTCCGCAAGCGTCATGGCACCGTACTGGCTCATTCCCACTCCGTGTCCGTATCCTTCCCCAGCTATAGTAAATACCTTTTCGCCGGCAGAAGACATAGTTTTTAGTCCGTTTGCTGTCAAAGCTTCAACTGCCGTACTTCCTGGAACGGAAAGTACTTTTTCGCCTTCAGCGGTTATAACATACATGTTTTGAGAATCAAGCATGTATTCCTTGCTTTCCCCTGCATATACCGGGCAGTGCGATGAAATTGTAAAACATGCGCTCTTACAGTACTGCGTCAGAAAATCTCTGACTGTTGCTGACTTCTCTACAACAATCTTATTCCCAAAAGCATCATAAACAGTGAGTCTGTACACATAATCGGAGCCTTCTTTTCTTTCATACTCTATTCTGTCTACAGGGCCATTAAGGATACCTTCATAATTAGGTTTTGAATTTATATATTCTGCCAATTCTTCCGCACTGACGGTATAGCTCCATTTTCCGTTTACATAATCTTCTGTATTGTTAAAACCAGTATCAACATTAGTAAGATAGGGGTAAGCTTCCGGATCGCTGCCCCATGCGCTGCTCGCGCTCTCGGTTTTCTGTCCGGACGATGAGCAATATGTTGTCAATGCGACTTTTCCGTCATATGTAACTATAAGTCCTTTTGTGGCATCCACCGCAGCATCGATTGAATCTGCTACCGGCCCTATACCGTTATATGACTGACAATGCGGTTTATTACATATATCAAACCCGTCCGAATTATGTTTTCCTGCCGTATAAAGTGTATAGCTTCTGGCTACTATCGCCTGACATTTTAATGCTTCAGCAGGCCATGATGAATATACTTCAGAAGCTGTGACTCCCTTTACATAATCCTCAAGATAAGATATGCTTACAACACGTATTTTCCCTTCCGTATATGCAAGCTCGATACAGCCGCGGTATGTATTTTCAGCCGCTGTTATTTCAGCGTTTTCACCGATACCGCGCAATGTCAACGGCACTGACGCGTCAGTCTGTGAATAAATTTCAGCTCCTTCGGGCGTCATTAAAGAAATCCTGCTGCCATCCGAAGATATAACCGCCATAACTGCTGTATTATTGCATGACAGCGATTTGTAAAAGGTGCTTGTCGCCGTATCGAATGTTCCTATTTCAAATCCGGTATCGGATGTCAATGCTATAGAAGAAACCGCCGTTGATCCGTAATATATGCCTACTCGTATCAGTCGCCCGTTCGTATAGCTGATGCCTTCTCCTTCCGCTCCGACAAATACCGGAAGAACGGAAATAAACGTTGCAAGAATGAAAAAAATTGCAAGTATTGCTGCAATTATTCTCATTACGGTCTTTTTACTAATCGAATTGCCTTTAATTTTCATAATAATCAGCCGGATATCTTATAATCCCCTCTCACAAGAACATATGCCTTGTCCGAGGTGATCTCTATTCCTCTTCCGTCATTTCTGGGTATTATAAGCGCGTGATTTATACCGACTTCACAACCGTCGGTTATTTCTTTCATTTCCGATATATCCGAAAGACCGTTATCGGGAATATCTGAAATTACGACTGCAGAAGAACCTGGCCGCACAATAAGCTCTACGGTGCCGTTTTCTGAAGTTAGAATTTGTCCTTTTGAAAGCTCTATCACTTCATATCCGACAGAAACTTCCTCAGCCGGTTTTTCCTCGTTTTCACTTGCTATTTCAGCTTTTATCTGTTCGCTGAAAGACGGTGCAAAAACCTCTTGAAGGTAACTTAATGTAATAAACGGATCATTTTCCGCAATATAATCTGCCGCTCCCGCCGCCACAGGAGACAAAATCGCTGCCGCGCATAAAACAGCTGCTGTTAATACGGCAGCCTTTTTTCCTGCCGTAAATTCGTTTTTAAAAAACTTTTTCATTTTATACTCCTTTCAGGATATTTTTATAGTAAAGTAAAAGTTTGCTTTTTGTGATTTTTTTATTTAATTAAAATGAAAATACTGCTATTTATATTTTATTTAAATCAATTTGTTTTCACGGTATTTTACGATTTTTCAAATTTAAAAAGCTTGATTATTATATCACATATTATCAAAAAAAGCAACCACATGTAATTTTAGGCATTTTTTTACATAAAATAATTAAAAAATAGAGTTGAAATATTTTCGTAAAAGTGCTAAAATAATAAAGTAGAAAAATTGGAGGAAAAAACAATGCGCCGTTTTATGTTAAGAGCGACAAATATTGTGATTCTTGCCGTATTTTCGGCATTTTTGCTTGATTTCGCCATAATGAGCACGCCTTCGGACAAATATTCTGAAAACAGCGTTTATGAAAATGTTTCAGAAAATTCCGATAATCAGCAAAATTCCAGTGCTACTTCTTCAAGCAATCAAACTAACTCTCAGAATAAGGTTGATTCCTCTGATTTTCTAAACAGTCTGCCACAAAAAAACGATCTTATCTCCGGAGGAAATTATGTGCTGTCTGATGCTGTTTACAACATCGGAAACTGCGTAATATCTATATGTCAACCTGGAGACCGGAATTTTTTTCCCGAAAATGCAAAATATAATGTAGAATTTATTCTCGAAGACGGCTCTTCTGTTTATCAACCATATTTTACAATATGGCCGCGCATGGGATATATAATTCTCGCAGATGGAGTTCAAAGAAAAATACTTGACTCTGACGGAAATGAAATAAAAGTTGCGGACGATCATTTTCTTGTTTTTATATCTGAAAGAGATAGTTTAGGCAATCCTGTTTTCCTTGACAGCAATACGGGAGAATATGTTATTCTTTCCCCCGACGGCAGCCTGACCGCCTCAGATTACGATGAAATACGCGACGACCGCGGTATAGATTTTGACTACCCTTCTTATTACGGAATATCTGATGATGATACTTGTTTGGTTAATTATAACGGACGAGCTTTCGGATATACTTTAACCGGGCCTTACGCGTATAATGTCCCAGCTTCATATGACAAAGCTTTCGCTTTCTCAGAAGGATTCGGATGCGCATATGATTCTCAAAACAGGCTTTATTTTTACAATACCGACGGCAGACTAAGAATTGGCGGACTTGCCGTAATTATGTATGGCTGCGGGGATGACCGCGGTGAACGTTCTTTAGGATACTACTATTTTGACGAAGGTCTCACGCGCGTCACAAAAAGGACTTACAGCCGCGGCGAACTTGTTTCCGAATATAAAACTTTTATTGACAGAGAGGGAAATGAATTCAAAACTCCCGCCGACTATAACGTTTACTCTTACAGCGACGGAATGATCCTGCTTGAGAAAAACGGTCTTTACGGTTATATGACATCAAGAGGAAAATGGATCGGAAAGCCGAATTATGTTTATGCTCGTCCGTTTTTTGAAGGACTTGCAGTTGTTGGCATGTCAGACGGAAAAAAGGGAATGATAGACAAAGACGGCAATTATGTCATACCGCCTGTTTTTGATGAAATAACTGATTGCTCCGGCGGAGTCATCGCCGTATACGACAGCGACATCGGATGGAATATATTAAACAAACTGCAGGTTCAAACCACGGCTTAGTATTTCAAAAATCATAAGTAATTCCTGCACATGAGCGTGTTAATTGCTCGTTTTTTTAAGTGGCATAAATCTAAATGAAAGAAGGTGTAAACTAATTGCCTTTTTTTACAAGAAAAGATAATACAGGTGAATCCGACGCAGAACTAAATTTGTCGGAAGATGCCGTTCTGGTACAAAAAGCAATAGACGGTGACAGTGAAGCCTTCGGAGATCTTGTTGAAAAATACAGCTCCTTTGTTTACAGGACCGTCTTTTATGATATAAAAAAACGTGAAGACGCCGAAGATTTGGCTCAGGAAGTGTTTATCAAAGCTTACAAAGCCCTGCTCGGTTTCAGATATGACAGCGAATTTTCAACTTGGCTTTTCAGAATATGCAAAAATACAGTTTATGATTATATAAGAAAAAATTCCCGCGAAAAAAGTATACCTCTTTCCGAAATGTCTTCGGGAGATGAAAATGACCGTGAATATGATATACCAGACGAAAGCGGAAAATATGATCCTGAAAAAACATATATAAAGAAAGAGACTGCAAACATAGTTAATGATGCGATACTCTCACTTTCAGAGGAGCATAGAGATATCCTCGTAATGCGCGATATAAATGGTTACAGTTATTCTGAAATCGCTGAGATGTTATCACTCGAAGAAGGTACTGTAAAATCTAGAATATCACGTGCCAGAAGTGCTCTGAAAAAGAAGCTGGAAGGCCTCGGGCTCATATAAAAGACTTTTTTGGAACAAAATTCTCTTTTTGTCGTCTTACACTCATAAATGAAAATAAACACAGGGAAGGAGGTAATATGAATTTGGATGATAAAAACATTTGCGATAAAGTGCAAAAGGAGCTTTTTTTATCTGAAAGCGGAGAACTGTCTGAGGATTTTAAAAAGCATATAGAAAATTGTGATAAATGCAAAAAGGAATATGATAAATTTCTTAAAATGAGACTTATTGTTTCCGATTCCGCTCCTTCAGTGCCTGATCTTCGTCAAAAAGTTTTAGGAAAAATTAAAAACGAACAAATAAAAATCTCAGAGAAAAAAACTTTCCGACGTCATATTCCTCTTGGCACAATAGCTGCGGCAGCAGCAGTACTCGCAGTGTATGTTTCTATATACGGGACTAAAATTCCCGATATGATATTTTCAAACTCTTTCAACGACTCCTCTTTAAAAAGCAACCAGCCGCTATATGAAAACTCCTCAAAAGACCAATCGGAAAGCGGATCGGTATTGTCTGAATCCAATTTAGATTCCGCTGCATACCAAAATACCGAAGATAACAGCGAGTTATTATTGCCGGCAGGAGACGAAAACAGTTCTGATATGTTACTCCAATCCTCTGATGTTGTTTCTGATAATGCTGCTGCCGATGCTGCCGATGCTGCCGAATCAACAGAAATGCTATACACTGATAACTACTCCTACAGCGATGATGGTTATGACGACAAAGCTGCAGATGATGAAAAAAATTTTGACATAAGAAAAGGCGGAACTATACTTATGTCATATCCTAATTCAAATATTCTTTTGTTTGTCCCCGGAATAAATGCCGAAAATATCATGGAGCCAGAAACACAAAATGATAACGGTGATGACGGAACAGAAAAACGTTCGTTATACGACAACAGCAAAACACAAACAGATCTCTCAGGTAATTCCGATGGCAATAATTTGTCAGATTACGGAAATTCTGACAGCTCGGACAGCCCTGGTCCGATCATGAATCCTTCTTCTGACGGCGGATCTTCCGGTACTGACTCTGCACAGAGCAATAGTATTATTACTGACCAAAGTGAGGCTGAAAAACTTTTTGAATCAATGTCAGAAAAATATCCAGGAAGGATTTCAAAAGAACTTTTTGACGAAGTCGGCGAAAATATATATATTTCTTTTGTCAATTCGCTCAGTGATTATGAATCCGGGTACACGGCAGAAGCTCTAAAGGCATTTGCTGAAAACTATATGTCATAAGAGTAAAGGATCCTATGCGTAAGCTTGCACCGCAAATAAAGTATGTGTGTTTCATTTATATCAAAAACCGTTTCAGTGAGTTTCCTGAAACGGTTTTTTCTTTGTATTTATAAAGATTCGATTCTTAAAAAATGCTGTCGGCTTTTTCTAAAAAATTCATATATGTAAAACAACGCCGTCAGACTCAAGCGAGCTTTGCAGTTGCTTTATATCCAAAGATTCAAAATCATCTGACATAGCCGCTGCGGTTCCTGCCGCCTGACCTGTAACCGCACAGCACGGAATAACTCGTGATATATCCCACATCGCGTCGGTATTTGAAATACATCTGCCGGCAGCGGCAACATTTTTAAGATCATTTCCGTAAAGGCATCTAAAAGGCACTTCATATATTGGCCCTGCCTTTCTCCAGTCTGATATAAGACCTATGCTGTCGTCAAAATGCTTATGATCATCGGTGTCGTCGAGAGTAAATGCTCCGTCAGGTCTGCGTGTCATGCGGATCTGCGGAATAGTCGCAATTGTAGTAAGCATATGCTCCGGCGATATATCTCCGCTTTTTAGAAAATGATTGTATATATTCTCATGTGACATTTCTGTCATTTCAGAAAGCTCCTTGCCGCACAAACCGGAAAACCGTCTTTGGCTTAGAAGTTCGGGACCTTTCTTCTGCTGCTTTTCCTTATCGGGAATATCGCAGCATCCGATAGGATGCAAAGTATATTTCCCGTTATCTGTAGAGTAATACCAAGCCGCAAGTATATTTCCCTGTGAAAAATTCACTGTTTTAGCTCCGGCAAAAGCAAAAATATCGGCGTCGCCCGTAGAATCCACAATGCTTTTCATGATAACCGCCGATCTGCCTGATTTATTTTCGATAAAAATTTTATCGGCTTTTTTGTTATCAACAGATACCGCGCATACGCTTGTGCCGTACAATATCTCAACGCCTTCGGAAACAAGCTTTTTTTCAGCAAGTATCGCAAACATCTGAGCGTTGAAATCAACCATATAGCGCTGTTTTAATTTGTCGGCTTCATTTCCGCCGTCTATCCATGCCG
Source organism: uncultured Clostridia bacterium (assembly GCA_944375955.1). GTDB lineage: Bacteria > Bacillota > Clostridia > Oscillospirales > CAG-382 > UMGS1052. Next base: position 29,045 of record CALWBE010000028.1, read on the forward strand.
AAGGATACCTTCCCTCGCATCCACGCTCAATTGACAGTTTTAAAAGTTCTTCGGCAATACCGAAGCTCACCTGTCTTCCGCATCCGTCACATATCGGGAGATATATAGTTACAAGACCTAAAGTCGCAAGTCCTCCCAGAGCAAACTGCTTTTCTATCAGCAGTGTTTTCGCACCGTGTCGCGCTGCAGCAAGTGCCGCCGCTATTCCTGCGATTCCGCCTCCGGCTACTACTACGTCATATTCGCCGTAAACCGGCACCTTCCTCGCTTTCTCCTCTACATATTCTCTCATTTAAATTACTCCTTAAAAAATATTTTATATCAACTTTCAATTATATATTTTTTAAGCATTCCGCATGTCTTACCGTCAGCCATTGCTTCTACGACGGTTCCTTCATCGGTATACTCCGATGACAATACAGACGCTTTTCCGTAAAGAACATTTAGCTGCTTCTGATCCGAAAACGGAAAAAGAAATTTTACCTTTTTTCGGAATGAGGAAAGCTCGTCTTCAATAAGTTTCAGAAGTTCTTCGGTTCCTTCGCCTGTTACAGCAGATATATATACAGCCTTGTTTTCCCCGCAGAATACATTTTCAGGTTTTACCGCAAGACGGTCGCATTTATTAAAAACATATATAGTAGGTTTTCCACCTGCGCCCAACTCGGAAAGAGTTTTTTCCGTCACTTCTTTTTTCATTACAGCATTTTCATCAGAAGCATCTATGATTATGAGAAGCATATCTGCATACCTTGCTTCATCAAGAGTGCTTTTAAACGCTTTTACAAGACCGTGCGGCAAATCATTTATAAATCCTACCGTATCGGTCAATAATACCTGAAGTCCTGACGGCAGCTCGAGCTTTCTTACTGTAGGATCAAGTGTCGCAAACAACTTGTCTGCAGCAAGAATGCCTGCATCAGTGAGCCGGTTTAAAAGCGTAGATTTTCCCGCGTTTGTATATCCTACTATCGCTATTACCGGTATATTGGACTTTTCACGCTGTTTCCTCATAGTCTCGCGCGTATTTTCAAGTGTGTTTAACTGCTCTTCAAGCGCGGCTATTCTGCGTTTTACATGTCTCCTATCGGTTTCAAGCTTTGTTTCTCCAGGTCCTCTTGCCCCGACCGAACCGCTTGCAGATGCGCCTCCCTGACGTGATAACTGCTGCCCTTTTCCCGTAAGACGCGGAGCAGTATATCTCAGCTGAGCTATCTCTACCTGCAGCTTACCTTCCCCTGTTACAGCATGACGGGCAAAAATATCAAGTATAAGCATTGTCCTGTCAATTACACGCAGATCAGAATTTTCAGGTGCAATTTCTTTTTCAAGGTTTCTTATCTGCGACGGAGAAAGCTCACAATCAAAAACCACAAGTCCTATATCGTTGTTTTTGCTCAGTTCAGCTGCCTCTTCAACCTTACCTGCACCGATATATGTCGCGGCTTCCGGTGCCGGTCTGCACTGAGTCATATAATAAAAGTCTATCTTGTCGACGTCGTCTGATAGCGCCGTATCTACAAGAGATTTCAGCTCGTCAAGAGATTTTTCCGTTTTTTCCGCATCATGCGCGGAAAAATACAGCGAAACTAGCAAAACACCAAACCTTCGTATACCGGTTCCTTCATATATTTCTCCAAAATTTTCCGCCAAATCAATATCCTTTCCCCATATACCAAAACCGCGAAGAGGAAAACCTCCCCTTCACGGATCTTTCATATGGTCTTTTAAATGCTTACTTTTACAGGCATATTCTTTTCAACTGACTCAAAGCCGGCTTCTATGAGCTTCATTACACGCATCATTTCGCCGTGTTTTACAATTTGTTCTTCCTTACCTTCAATAGCTTTGCAGAAATTTCTGTAATAATCATGAACATCGGATTTCGGACGATCTATATAATAAGTTTCAGTCGTAAGTGAATCACGCGGCGCCATTGTTTTTGTCAGACCCGCCGCCGTTACTACCGGCGTAACGTTATCCTGATACCATTCCTTGCAGCGCACTACCTCACATTTGTCCTGCCAGTCGCGAACAATTGCCGAACCCATCTCGCCGAGTATATAAAACCGCGGCATTGATATAAAATTATATGTTCCGACTTCTACTAAATATTTTACGCCGTTTTCAAAAATCATATCCATTCTGAATCCGTCGTCTACCTCTTTATTTGTAAGATGGTCAAAACGGCAAAATACCTCGGCAACGCGGCTGTCTGATACAACCTGAAGAGCCTGATCTATAAGATGTACGCCCCAGTCGTAAAGCATTCCGCCGCCATGTTCTTTTTTTCCTCTCCAGTCACCCGGAATTCCTCTTGATCCATGAATACGCGATTCGATATTGAAAAGTTTTCCTATCTCTTTGCTGTCATAAAGTCTTTTCGTCATTAAAAAGTCTATATCCCAGCGCCTGTTCTGGTGAACAGAAAAAATCTTTCCATACTTTTTTGAGGCGTCGATCATTTCCTGAAGATCCGCCGTATCAAGCGTTACGGGTTTTTCTGATATAACATTTTTCCCTGCGGCAAGAGCTTTTATCGCGATCTCCTTGTGAGAATCATTCGGAGTAGCTATTGTAACTATATCAATCTTTTCATCCGCAAGCAATGCTTCAAGAGTGGGATATGCGTGAATTCCCATTTCCTCCGCTGCTTTGCGTCTTTCTTCTTTTATATCATATATGCCGGCAAGAGAAACTACATCGCTCTCAAACGCATGTCTCTGATGCCAGCCGCCCATTCCACCGAAGCCTACTATTCCAAGATTATGTTTCATGATAATTTTCCATGCCTTTCTTCCGCCTAAGCCTTTAATTATGTATTTTTTACTCTGACGGCATACTTGTACAGTTTATCCGTACATGCTGTATTATATATCAACATTTTTCGAATTTCAATAGTTTTAAAAAAGTTATATTAAAAAATACTGTACTTTGCGAAACATTTATGATAGAATGAAGAAAAATAAAAAAATATAAAATAAATACGGACATAAAATAATCTGCTATGCTTATATAAAAAGCTTTGCATGTTTTAAAACACCTATTCCGAAAGGCAACGATCAAATGACAAACAAATATCTTAAAGTAACAGGGGCAAGAGTTCACAACCTGAAAAATATAACAGTGGAAATACCGCGCGATAAATTTGTTGTTTTTACCGGACTTTCCGGTTCCGGAAAATCTTCGCTCGCATTTGACACAATATATGCCGAGGGACACCGCCGGTTTGTAGAGTCGCTCTCATCATACGCAAGAATGTTCTTAGGTCAGCTTGACAAACCTGATGTAGACTCGATAGAAGGACTCTCTCCCGCAATTTCGATAGATCAGAAAACAACCTCCAAAAATCCTCGTTCTACGGTAGGCACAGTCACCGAAATATACGATTATCTCCGTCTGTTGTTCGCCCGCACAGGTGTGCCTCACTGTCCTATATGCGGAAAAGAAATAAAACAGCAAACCATTGATCAGATAATCGACAGCATAAGCGAACTCCCAGACAAGACAAAATTTATGGTGCTCGCCCCCGTCGTAAAAGGAAAAAAAGGAATGCATGAAAAAGTTTTTTCAGACGCTATGAAAAACGGTTTTGTCAGAGTGCGCGTTGACGGCGCCGTTCTTTCTCTCGGAGAAGATTTCGGCCTTGATAAAAACAAAAGACACGATATAGACATTGTTGTCGACCGCCTTGTCATGAAAGAAGATATTCGCTCAAGGCTTACAGATTCGGTTGAAAGCGCATGCGCGCTTTCCGGAGGTTTTGTAACAATATACCTTCCCGAAGAAAGTGATCCGGAAAAGCAAAATATCGAATATTCTCTCAACTACGCGTGCAGCGAACACGGAATAAGTCTCGGCGAACTTGAACCGAGAATGTTCTCCTTTAACAGCCCTTTCGGAGCATGTCCGGGCTGCGACGGGCTCGGGAAAAAATTAGTTTTGTCTCCGGACAAGCTTATTCCCGACCGTTCACTTTCTTTTCGCGACGGAGCCTGCGTATGCAACGGTTTTAAATCAATGGGCAAACGAGGCTGGACAGGCTCTTTATTTGATCAGGTATTATCTGAATTCGGATATGGGTTAAATACACCGGTTGAAAAAATTTCGGAAGAGGCATTAAACGCTCTTTTTTACGGCACAAATGAAAAATATGAGCTTAAATATGCCGGCAAAAGCTATTCTGTATCGTTCGACGGAATGTTAAACGATATCGACAGGCGATATAAAATGTCGGAAAGCAATCCGGAACAGCGCGAATATTACGAACAGTTCATGGAAGAAATCCCCTGCGATGTCTGCGGCGGAAAAAGGCTTAAAAAAGAACCTCTTGCGGTTACTGTCGGAGGAAAAAACATTGCGCAAGTCTGCGAAATGGGCGTTTCTGACGCGAAAAGCTTTTTTTCATCCGTAAAGCTGTCCGAAAAAAGCAAAACTATCGCGCGCGACATTTTAAAGGAAATAAACGCGCGTTTAGGATTTCTGACAAACGTAGGACTCGGTTATCTTACGCTGTCCCGCGCCGCCGGAACTCTCTCGGGCGGCGAAAGCCAGAGAATAAGGCTGGCAACTCAGATAGGCTCATCCCTCATGGGAGTTTTATATATTCTTGACGAGCCCAGCATAGGCCTGCATCAGCGCGACAACGCGAAACTTATCGAAACTCTGAAAAAGCTGCGCGATCTCGGAAATACCCTTATTGTCGTAGAACATGACGAAGAGACAATGCTTGAATCGGATTATATCGTAGATATAGGTCCGGGAGCTGGTGTTAACGGTGGAGAAATCGTCGCCGCCGGAACTCCTTCCGAACTTATGAAAGCCAAAAACTCTATTACCGCAGATTTTCTTTCGGGAAGAAGATCGATAGCTGTTCCGGAAATACGCCGCAAAGGTAACGGCAGCTTTTTGAAAATAATCGGCGCAAAAGAGCACAATCTGAAAAATATTGATGTTTCTATTCCCTTAGGGACTTTTACCTGCGTTACAGGTGTTTCCGGCTCCGGAAAATCTTCTCTTGTAAACAGCGTGCTTTACAACGTTCTTGCAAACAAACTCAACCGCGCTCACACTTCCGCGGGAAAATACGACCGTATCGAAGGTATAGAATATCTTGACAAAGTCATAAATATCGATCAGTCTCCTATCGGCAGAACTCCGCGTTCAAACCCGGCGACATATACCGGACTTTTTACAGATATACGCGCACTTTACGCTTCAACAACCGACTCAAAAATAAGAGGTTATAAACAGGATCGCTTTTCCTTTAACCTTAAGGGGGGACGATGCGAAGCATGTCAAGGCGATGGATTGCTGAAAATAGAAATGCATTTTCTCCCCGACGTATATATCACCTGCGATGTCTGTAAAGGCAAGCGATATAACAGGGAGACTCTTGAAGTAAAATACAAAGGAAAAAATATTTTTGAAGTTCTTGATATGACTGTTGATGAAGGCCTTAAATTTTTTGAAAATCTTCCGTCTCTAAAACGCAAACTTCAAACACTGTCGGAAGTCGGCCTTGGTTATATAAAAATCGGACAGCCGTCAACTACCCTTTCAGGCGGCGAAGCTCAGCGTGTAAAGCTCGCTTCAGAGCTTGCAAAAAGAGCTACCGGGCGCACGGTTTACATTCTTGACGAACCCACTACCGGCCTTCACACCGCCGATGTTGAAAAACTTATTGAAGTTCTTCAGCGTCTTGTAGACACCGGCAATACGGTTATTGTTATCGAGCATAATCTCGACATGATAAAATGCGCCGATTATATTATAGATCTCGGTCCTGAAGGCGGCGACGAGGGCGGCACTCTTATTGCCTCCGGTACTCCCGAAGAAATTGCACAATGCGGGAAATCCTATACGGGTCAATATTTAAAAAAATATTTGAAATAAGTGTGTGACAAATTTAACAAATACTTTGATGAATAATTGTAAAAAATGCCAAAATAGCCTTCAAATATAAAAAATGCTTGAAAAAAAACAAGTATTTAGATATAATTATTGTAATGTCAAAATATGTATATTATTTGATTTAATTCAAAATCAGGAGGTATATTTCCTATGAAAAAACTTAAAATAGGCATTATCGGATGCGGCGGAATAGCTAATGCTAAGCATATGCCGTCGCTTGCAAAGATCGATGAGTGTGAAATGGTTGCTTTCTGCGACATAATACCTGAAAGAGCTGAAAAAGCAAAAAAGGATTATGGCACAATAGACGCAAAGGTCTACACTGACTACAAGCAGCTTTTAGATGACAAATCTATTGATGTCGTACATGTTCTTACGCCTAATATAGATCACAGCTATATAACTGTTGACGCACTTAATGCCGGAAAACACGTTATGTGCGAAAAACCTATGGCAATTAACTCGCAGGAAGCTCAAAAGATGCTTGACGCGGCAAAAAAAACCGGCAAAAAGCTTACTATCGGATATCAGGGCAGACACAGAGCCAATTCTCTTTTTGCTAAAAGAGCCTGCGAAGAAGGCGTGCTGGGCGACATTTATTATGCCCGCGCAACAGCTCTTCGCCGCCGCGGAGTTCCTACCTGGGGCGTATTTATCGAAGAAGACAAGCAGGGCGGCGGTCCCCTTATCGATATCGGAACTCATGCTCTTGACCTCACCTTATGGACAATGAACAATTACAGCCCGAAATACTGTGTAGGTACCACATTCCATAAGCTCAACAAGCAGACCGAAACAGGAAATGCCGGCGGCGACTGGGATGTAAACAAGTTTACAACGGAAGATTCTGCCTTCGGTTTTGTAGTAATGGAAAACGGAGCTACAATAAATCTTGAGGCTTCATGGGCAATAAATCTGCTCGATACAAGAGAAGCTATAACTACTCTGTGCGGAACTAAAGCAGGTCTTGACATGAATGACGGTCTTCGCATAAACGGCGTAATGTTCGGCAAAAAATATATTCTCAAACCCGATCTTGACGATGGCAGTATTCCTCTTTACGAAGGACTTGCGCTTTCAAACAAGCCGGAAGAACGCGAGGCACAACTTTGGATTCATTCAATAATCGAAGATACTGCTCCGTTCGTTTTGCCTGAACAGGCATTCTGTGTAACAAGAATCCTTGAAGGTATATATACTTCGGCAAAGACCGGAAAACCGTTTTATTTTAATTAAAAATTTTGAAAGGAATTGATACAAAATGAAACTTGGAGTACTTACAGTTCCGCTTTCTTCAATGTCAGTTGAAGATATGCTTAAATATTTAAGTGGTCTCGGAGTAGAAGCGGTTGAAATCGGAGCAGGCGGATACACAAACGACGCTCATTCAAAGCCGGAAGAACTTCTTGCTGACAAGTCAAAGCTTGAAGCTTACAAGAAATTGTTCCCTAAATACAACATGATAATTTCTGCCCTTTCCGTACACGGAAACGGTGTTTCTCCCGATCGCGATTTCGCAAAAATGTCAAATGAAAAATTCGAAAATGCCTGCAGACTTGCAAACGAACTTGAGATCGATACCGTAATAACATTTTCCGGCTGTCCCGGCGGTTGTCCTGAAGATAAAACCCCTAACTGGGTAACTTGCCCATGGCCGGACGATTTCCTTAAAATTCTCGACTATCAGTGGAATGACGTTCTTATTCCTTACTGGCAGAAAGAAGCTGAACTCGCAAAAAAATACGGCGTTAAGAAAATAGCTTTTGAAATGCATCCCGGTTTTTGTGTATATAATCCGGAAACTCTGCTTAAGCTCAGAAATGCCGTAGGTGACTGCATCGGCGCAAACTTCGATCCTTCTCACCTCATCTGGCAGGGCATCGATCCCGCCGCCGCTATTCGCGAAATAGGTCTTGCAGGTGCAATGTTCCACTTCCACGCAAAAGATACAAAGATTGACAAGTACAATACCGCTGTAAACGGCGTCCTCGATACAAAACATTACGGAGATGAACTGCATCGTTCATGGGTATTCCGCAGTCTCGGCTACGGAAACGACTATGCAGTATGGAAAGAAATGGTTTCTATGCTTCAGCTCGTAGGCTATAATCATGTTATGAGCATCGAACATGAAGACAGCTATATGACAAGCAAAGAAGGACTTGAAAAAGCTATTTCATTCCTCCGTTCGGTTATAATCAGTGAACCGAAGCCGAACGGTATGTTCTGGGCATAATTTTTATATCAATAAGAAATTATATTAAACGCAAAACACTGCCGTATTTACAGCAGTGTTTTGCGTTTTTTCTTTAAGACGAATAAAATGTCGTTTTTATATCATCTTATATTATAAATTTAGAAAAATGACTTGAATATTCATTTAAAATAAGGTATAATTATTTAGTTTAGTATAATTATAATAAAATTGTTATTTATCTTAAAGGATTAAGGAGTATTATGGCAAAAAAAACGGCAGAATACGGCAATGACAGTATATCTATGCTTAAAGGCGCAGACAGAGTCAGACTGCGCCCGGCAGTAATATTCGGTTCTGACGGACTTGAAGGCTGCGAACACTCTTTTTTTGAAATACTGTCAAATTCTATAGACGAGGCGCGTGAAGGGTATGGCACCGTCATAAATGTTACCGTCCGCAAGGATCACTCTATAGAAGTTGAAGATTTCGGCCGCGGTGTTCCGCTTGGATGGAATGAAAAAGAAAAACGTTACAACTGGGAACTTATTTACTGCGAACTATATGCCGGCGGAAAATACAACAACAATGACGGCGAAGCCTATGAATATTCACTGGGACTTAACGGCTTAGGCGCATGCGCTACTCAATATTCTTCAGAATATATGAATGTCACAAGCTATACTAAAGGTGAAAAATGTTCTATAAGCTTTAAAAAGGGCAATGCTTCAAGTGAGCTTGTACAAGAAGTATACAACAAAAAAAGAACCGGAACATGTATAGAATGGAAACCGGATCTTGAAGTTTTTACAGATATAAATATACCGTACGAATATTTTACCGAAGTGCTGTGCAAGCAAGCTGTCGTAAATGCAGGACTTCAGATCAATCTGAAATTTGAAAACAGCGACGGCAGTTTTACCGAAAATTCATATCTATATAAAAACGGCATTGTAGACTATGTGAAAGAAATGCTTGGCGAAAACGATGATTCCTCTTCAGATTTAAAAGATAATTACGAAGAAGGAGAAGATGATGAAAACTCAGATGACAGTGAGGCTGAAGATGAAGAACGCGGACACGTTATGGCTCTTTCCTCACCGTTTTACAATAAAGCTGAGCGCCAGGGAAAAGACCGTCCGGACATGCCTGAATACAAGCTTAAGATGGAAGCTGTTTTCTGTTTTTCAAACAGTATAAACCGAATAGAATATTTTCACAACTCAAGCTATCTTGAACACGGCGGTTCGCCCGACAAAGCTGCGCGCAGCGCTTTTGTAAAGGCTTTTGACACTTATCTTAAAAACAATGGCAAATATACAAAAAATGAAAGCAAAATAACTTTCGGCGATATTGAAGATTCGCTTATCCTGATAACAAATTCCCATTCAACAAGGCCTTCATATGCAAATCAGACAAAAAAAGCAATCACAAACGCTTTTATTACTGAAGCTATGACTGAATTCTTTCTTCATTCCATAGAAGTTTTTATAGCGGAAAAACCCAAAGAAGCCGAAAGAGTTGCAAAGCAAATACTTGTAAATAAACGCTCGCGTGAAAACGCTGAAAGTGCCAGAATAAATCTGAAAAAAAAGCTTTCTTCAAATCTCGATATTACCAACCGAGTTGAAAAATTCGTCAGCTGCCGCTCAAGGGATGTTACTCGCCGTGAGCTTTATATAGTCGAAGGAGATTCTGCGCTTGGTTCGGTAAAACTCGCCCGCGACGCCGAATATCAGGCTGTAATACCCGTACGAGGCAAAACTCTTAATTGCTTGAAATGCGGCTATGACAAAATATTTAAAAATGAAATAACCGTAGATCTTTTAAAAGTTATCGGCTGCGGAGTAGAAATAAAAAGCAAGGGCAAAACCAATTTAGATCAATTTGATCTATCGGCTCTTAAATGGTCAAAAATAGTTATATGCACAGATGCGGACGAAGATGGCTATCAGATCAGAACCTTGATTCTGACCATGCTTTACCGACTTCTACCTACACTTATCCGGGAAGGTAAAATATTCATTGCCGAAACTCCTCTTTATGAAATATCATATAAAGATGGTATTGAATTTGCTTACAATGAAAAGGAAAAAAATGAAATCCTAGCGCGTATAGGCAATACAAAATATACAATACAAAGATCAAAAGGTCTCGGTGAAAATGATCCGGAAATGATGTCAAAAACCACAATGAATCCCGCTACAAGGCGGCTTATAAAAATAACGCCGGCTGATGAGACAGCTACTGAAATCATGTTTAATACGCTGCTTGGCGACGACGGCCCCGCAAGAAAAAAATATATTGCGCTTCACGGTGCCGAATATGTCGATTTCGCCGACGTTTAATAAAAATTTATATTATTTCAGCCATATAAAATGAGGTAATGCCATGACAACATCTTCAGACGTTTATCGTCCTGAAAACAGCGTAAGCATTTATGATTTCGGAGGCTGCGGTGACGGAAAATTTGACAACTCCTCCGCCTTTGCCTCTGCTTTTGAAAGCGGAGCCCCGATTATATATGTTCCGCGCGGAGAATATATAATATCTTCAACTCTTTTTATAGATTCAGATACCGAACTTCTACTTCATCCCCATGCAAAGCTTATGCTCGCTCCCGGATCTATGAAAAAGCGCGGTGATTTCTTTATTACAAACAAACACCATAGAACCGGAGATAAAAATATTAAAATACGCGGCGGATATTTTGACGCAAACGGCTTTTATAATCCTAAAGGCGAGCTGTTTGACAAAAACGGATATTCCGGCACTGCCTTTAATTTCTGCAATGTTGATGGTCTTTCAGTTTGCGATGTCTTTTTAATGAACCCCGCAGGGTATTTCACCAGGAACTGTCGTGTTAAAAATTTTGAATACCGAAATATAGTATTTTCATCATTTTACAATATATCAAACAATGACGGCATACATCTCGGAGGATATTGTGAAAACGGAGTCATTTCCGAACTCAGAGCTCAGACTGATGGAACAACAAGTGACGATATGATTGCCCTTAACGCTGATGACTGTCTTACAAGAGTCGAAAATCTTGATATGGAATGCGGTTATATAAAAAATATCAAAATAACTGACATAACCGCTATAAACTGCCATACGTTTATAAGAATGCTGTCAGTAGATTCCGAAATAAGCAATATAAATGCCAGCCATATTGCAGGTGGCTGTTCTGAGATGGCAATAAATCTCGACGGCGCAAGATACTGCAGAACTCCTCTTATTCCTCAGGATGATGAAAGATTTCACGGAGGTACAGGAAATATCTTTGATATACAAATTTCTGATATGGAAGTTATTTCAACACGCCGTCATGACGGGGCACTGATAAGAATTGAAACAAATACCGACAACTTTATAATATCAAACTTTAAACGTCCTGAACCGGAAATGCCTGAGGAAACGGAATGCTCTGCAAACCGTACAAAGACGCTTATAATGACTAATGTTTCTTCTTCTGAAATATGCATTGATGATATAACTAAAAATCAGCTTAAAAAAATTATAAGAGATTCAAAACTTTCTCATAAAGGAATAAAAGAATCTCCCAGAGGAGGAATATCCTGCGACTGCCTTATAAAGCCGAATGACAGCCTTATTCTGGAAGACGGCGGCGCCGGCAATATTACAATAAAAAAAGCGGAGTATTAAATATGTGGAAATCCGATGATTGGAAAGATTACGAGCTGCTTGACACCTCCGACGGAGAACGTCTTGAGAGATGGAAAAATATTATACTGATCCGTCCCGATCCTCAAATAATCTGGCACGGGGTACGCAGTCATCCGGCTTGGAAAAATTATTCTGCACGCTATCACCGTGCATCATCTGGAGGCGGACACTGGGAATATAAAAATGTATCTCCGTCTTTGATAAACGAAGGATGGAACATTTCATATAAAGATCTTACTTTCCGAGTTCGTCCCACCGGTTTTAAGCACACCGGTATTTTCCCTGAACAGGCGGTAAACTGGGATTTTATTACTCAAAAAATACAAGCTGCTGTAACGTCAAGGGATGTTTCTGTGCTTAATCTTTTTGCCTACACCGGAGGGGCTACTCTTGCCTGCGCGCGTGCCGGAGCATCGGTATGTCATGTTGACGCTTCAAAAGGCATGGTATCATGGGCAAAGGAAAATGCGGCGCTGTCCGGGCTGAAAGAAGCTCGGATAAGATACATAGTAGACGACTGTAAAAAATTTCTTGAACGTGAAATACGCCGAGGTCACAAATATGACGCACTTATAATGGATCCGCCTTCTTACGGAAGAGGGCCTTCAGGTGAATTATGGCGTCTCGAAGACGACATAGATGATCTTATAAAACTGTGCGCATGTCTTATTTCCGACGATCCTCTGTTTGTGCTTGTAAACTCATATACGACAGGACTGTCGGCATCTACCGTGGGATATCTTTTGCAGCTTCGCTTTCTCTCCCAGTTCGGAGGATATGTATCGGCTGAAGAAATAGGTATACCGGTTACATCAACCGGTGGAGTTCTTCCTGCCGGAGCGTCGGCAAGATGGGTAAAATAAAAACATTTTAAGGTGAAATTTATCATATGGAATACATAATAAAATCCGAAGCATTGTCTTTTTCTTATGACGAAGACGGCAACGGCAAAAAGACAGTGGAAAATCTTGATTTTCAAATCGAACGCGGCAGCTTTACTGCAATAATAGGTCATAACGGATCTGGGAAATCAACTATCGCCAAACTTATGTGCGGAGTGCTTGAACCTTCATCCGGTGAAATATACATAGACAGCAAAAGTGCCGGCAGAATACTGCGCGTTTCTTGCGACGAAGATATATTCGATGTCAGAAAAACCGTCGGAATGGTTTTTCAAAATCCCGATAACCAGCTTGTAGCTACCGTAGTTGAAGAAGATGTTGCTTTTGCCCCGGAAAATCTTGGAGTTCCTTCAGCAGAAATCCGAAAAAAGGTGGATAGTGCGCTTAAAGCAGTAGGACTTTATGAGTACCGCACTCATGATACTCACAAGCTGTCCGGCGGTCAAAAACAGCGCGTTGCGATAGCCGGCATACTTGCAATGTCTCCGGAATGCGTGATATTTGACGAATCTACCGCTATGCTCGATCCCCGCGGCAGAGACGATGTAATGAAAATTATAAAGGAAATGCGGGACAGTTTAGGCATAACCGTAATACTTATCACTCATTATATGAATGAAGCGGCTCTCGCTGACAGAATTATGGTGGTAAACGACGGTAAAATTATACTTGACGGATCTCCGAGAAATGTCTTCGAGAAAAACGAAGTTTTATCTGAATGCGGACTTGAGGTTCCTCAATCTACTGAACTCGTCAGAAAACTGTACGACAGCGGCGCTGAAATAACAAAAACTGTTTTAGATACCGAGGAAGCCGCACAGGCAATAGTTGACGCTCTCGAAAAAAAATACAAAAAATAAACTGAAAGAACATGATAACAAAATGATTGAATTTTCTAACGTATCATATGTTTACGGAAAACACACTCCATTTGAACGTGCAGCAGTAAACAACGTATCTTTTAAAATAGAAGATGGTCTTGTTACAGGCATAATTGGCCATACCGGATCAGGTAAATCCACAGTCGCTCAATTGATGAATGCGCTGCTTACCCCTACTTCAGGAAAAGTTTTGCTTGACGGTGCCGATATAAACGCTTCGCGTGAAATCAGCTATAAGACAAGATTTAAAGTCGGGATAGTATTTCAGTATCCGGAATATCAGCTGTTTGAGGAAACAGTTGAAAAGGACATAGCTTATGGTCCCACAAATATGGGCCTTGATGAAACTGAAATCAAGAGACGAGTGGAAATGGCGGCAGATTTTGTCGGAATTTCAAAAGAAATTTTAAAAAGTTCTCCTTTTGAACTATCAGGAGGGCAAAAACGCCGCGCAGCTATTGCCGGCGTCATAGCAATGGAACCTAAAATTCTCGTGCTCGACGAACCGGCAGCAGGACTTGATCCCCGCGGACGCAGCGAAATACTCGGCAGACTTACCAAATATCGTCAAGGCAGCGATAAATCCATTGTAATAATATCACACAGTATGGAGGATGTTGCCGAATATTCAGACCGTATTCTTGCCATGAATGACGGAGGTATTCTGTGCAGCGGAACTCCGTCTGAAGTGTTTTCACATTATGATGAACTCTGCCGATCAGGACTTGCGCTGCCTCAAATCACTAATATAATGAATCTCGTCATGAAAAAATGCAAGGAACGCGGAATACCTTTTGACAATTCCGCAGCTTCGTTTTTTACCGTTGACGACGCATATAAATATCTTGCGCAGCGTCTTGAACTTAAATCGGAAGAAGGAGGAAACACGGTATGCTGAAAGATATAACTCTCGGCCAGTATTTCCCCGGGAACTCCGTAATACATAAACTCGATCCCAGGATTAAAATCATACTTACAATATTCTACATAGTTATAGTCTTCTCCGCGAAAAGCCTCGCTTCTTTCGGGGTAGTTGCAATTCTTACACTTGCCCTTATATTCGTTTCTAAAATCAGCTTTGTCACTATACTGAAAAGCTTAAAACCAATTTTATTTATTATGATTTTTACCGCAGTGATGAATATATTCTGGACTTCCGGTGAAAATGTTCTTTTTTCTTTCTGGAAAATAACAGTATATTCCGAAGGCGTGCGCTTTGCCATTCTTATGGTTTTAAGACTTGTACTGCTTATTTCAGGTACATTTGTAATACTTACTTATACTACATCTCCCGTCGCTCTGACAGACGCTATTGAGCGCCTTACAAAACCTCTTTCAAAAATCGGCGTCCCTACTCATGAATTCGCTATGATGATGTCAATAGCTCTTAGATTTATTCCGACGCTTATTGAGGAAACCGACAAAATTATGTGCGCTCAGAAAGCCCGCGGAGCTGATTTTGAGACTGGTGGACTGATACATCGCGCCAAAGCTCTTGTACCGATCCTTATACCTTTATTTATATCATCATTCCGCCGCGCCGACGAACTTGCCGCGGCAATGGAATGCCGCCTTTACCACGGCGGAGACGGAAGAACAAGGCTTAAAGTCTTAAAGCTGGAAGCTCGTGATTATATTGTTTCCCTTATATTTATAGCAATACTTGCCGCTGTAATTTTGGTAAATACACAATTTGAGGCACTTATATGACTGATAATTTTACTGAATCTCAAAATCTGCAAGCTATACCTAAAAATAAGATTAAACTTACTCTGACTTATGACGGTACAAACTTTCACGGATGGCAGGTTCAAAAAAGCGGAGTCGTTACAGTGCAAAGCACGCTTCAGGATGCAATTGAAAGTGTCTGCGGAAAAAGACTACCTGTAACAGGATGCAGCAGAACAGACGCCGGAGTGCATGCAAATGAATTTGTCTGCCACACGGATATTATTAATATTCCCTGTGAAAAACTTTCTGTCGCCCTTAACTCACATCTGCCGTCTTCGGTTGCCGTAAAAAAAGCCGAGCTTGTACCTGACAGCTTTCATGCACGGTATTCATGCGCAGGAAAAGAATATATATATAAAATATTTAATGAAAAATACCGCGACCCATTTTTGATAAATCGCGCTATGTTTTATCCAAGGCCGCTTGATGCTAATTCGCTTTCTTTTGCCGCACAAGCCTTCTGCGGCAGGCATGATTTCCGCGCATTTATGTCTGAAGGATCAAAAATCTCCGATACCGTAAGAACTGTAAAATATTGTGATATTTCAAGATTCGGAGATATTGTGCAAATAAAAATAGCTGCCGACGGTTTTTTGTACAATATGGTTCGCATTATAGCCGGAACTATCATTGCTGCTTCGGAAAAAGGTTTTTCCCGAGATGACATTTCAGATATTATTTCGTCGTGTCAAAGAAAAAATGCAGGTCCTACGGCGCCCGCATGCGGACTTTATTTGAACAAGGTTTTTTACTGATAAAAAATATCAAAGAAAGGACGGTAATTAAAATATATGCAAACAGACAGAGAATACTACGGCAAAGCATTCAGAATCATAAGGCTGGTTCGTTATATAATTCTCATAATTCTTGTACTTTTTACCGTTTTTTCAATAACATTTTACAGCGACGAGATTACTTTTGACAATTTCAGATATATGATGAAATATATTGAATTCAGTCCCCCATCAGCTTTTTCCGGAACTGACAATATACAGTTTAATGCATCATCCGAGGCTGATTTCGCCTCTATAGGAAATACTTTGATTGTGACATCTCCGAAAAAAATTGTCTCGTATGATACAAACGGAAGGAAAATTCTCGATGAGGATGTCAACTATCAAAATCTCGCATCTGTAAGTAATGATAAATATATATTGCTGTACGACCTTGACGGATATTCACTTTCGGTGTATAATTCTTTTTCGAAGGTATTTGAAAAAACTCTTGATACCTCAATAGATCTTGTTTATCTTTCTGACGACGGAGCTTTTGCCGTTATCACACATGAAAAAAGCTATGCCGGCGGAGTTGTGGTATTTAACAGCAACTTTAAACAGGTATTTTCATTTATGACTCGCTCGTCAAATATAACCGATGTATGCTTTGACGGCAATCAAAATCTTCTTGCGTGTGCCACTACCGACGTTCGAGACGGAGATTTTTATTCTGAAATATTCACCTTTGATATTACAAATGACGAAAACTATAAAAGCCGTATAGAACTTTTCGGGGAAATGCCGCTGTCTATGTTCTGTACCGGCAGCGGATTTGCAGTTATGACAGATGCCGGAATACATTATTACGATTTTGACGGACAAAATAAAGCATATGTTGATTTTGAATATGATACGCCTGATTCAATTTACCGCTTCGATAATTTTTTCGCCGTAACATTAAAAAGTGCTCTTGCAACTGCCGATACAAGCGTCAAAATTTACGACTATTCCGGAAACTTGCTTTTTGAAAAAAACTATGCTTCAGATGTATCTCATATAGATGCTTCAGACAGCGCTGTTTATATATTATGTCAATCTGAACTTGACATATACGGTTATAATAGTGAATATATTTTTGATACGACAAATAAAAATTTTTATCAAAGCGGAGAATATAAGAAAGTTTTTGCGTCTGAAAATAACAGCTGCTTTCTTATTTCTTCCGATGGGGCACAGCGTATTTCAGCAGATTCTGTGACATCTGAAACATCAGACGCTGAAACTCCAGAAAAATCCGATACATAATTTACGCAAAGAGGTATAAACATAATGACAGATGTTTTTACAGTCGGTTTAATTATTGATATAGTAATCGCCGCGATACTGCTTATTAACGCTTATCTCGGCATATCCCGCGGATTTATTAAAACATTTTTAGGATTTTTCCGTATGATAATTGCGGCAGCCGCAGGTTATTTTCTTGCAAGTCCGCTTGCTTCGATTCTAAAAACTACCCCTGTTTATAAAAATCTGCTTTCAGGTATCGAAACAAGTCTCGCCGATCATCTTTCCGGCATGAACGGTGGAGATATTTCTGGAATTTTCTCTGAAAACAGTGCTGATCTTGAACTGTTGTTTCAAAAATTCGGAAGATCATTTTCAGATGTAAGCGCTGAATATTCCAAACTTGCTGCCGAACAAAGCGAGCAGGCTACTGACGCATTGGTAAAATATATTGTGACCCCGGCATGTGATGCGATAACAACAGCTCTGTCATTTATCTTTATCTTTATCGTCGTATCTATCGCTGTTAATATTATAATAAAACTGCTTGATTTTGTGGCAAAAGCTCCTGTATTAAACGGATTCAACCGAATTTTAGGACTTGCCGCAGGTGTTTTTGCTGCATTTATACAAATATTTATTATCACTATGCTGTTTGATGCAGCGATTCCTTTCATAGGTGGATTTGCCGACGGTATAACTCATGACGCATTAGCTGAAAGCTCAAAGCTGTTTGGGTTTTTCTCTTCAGTAAATCCTTTAGCTATAATAATTGCTATAGCTGTTTCGTAATTATATAAAAATAATATGCGAAAACCGATATTTATAAAAAAGAAAGGATCTGTTTTATGCAAATTAAAGATCTGCCTAATATTTTGACAATACTTCGAATTATTATCGTGCCTTTTTTTATCTTGGCATTTATAAATGATTATCCTGCATTTTGCGCAGTTCTTTTTATAATTTCCGGCCTTTCCGATATGCTTGACGGCTATGTGGCAAGAAAATTTCTGTGCGAAAGCAACTTGGGAAAAATACTTGATCCGGTGGCAGATAAGCTAACTTATGCAACAGTATTTTTCTGCTTGTATTCAGTTGAAAGAATCCCGCTGTTTTTTATTGTCGGTTTCGTTATTATTCAGCTTCTTCAGGCAGCCGGAGCTCTTCTCTTATACCGTAATAAAAAAATAGTAGTAAAATCCAATATACCCGGCAAAATAGCCGGCTTTTCAATGTTTGTATTATGTCTTTTTAATCTTTTATTTTTTAATATTATAGAGGACAGGCTTTTTATAAACCTTATATGCCTTTTTGTGCTCGCTATAATAACATGCGCTTCAGCAGTTTACTTTACGCAATATGCTGGAATTGCTAATACTGAAAAAGCAAAAAGGAATGACATCAACCGGAGGTAACAACTGTGATAAAATATTGCACAAGATGCAAAAAAAGAATTGCTGTCGTATTTGTACAAAAACTCGACGGAACAGGCAAAAGCACGACTGAGGCATTTTGTCTTAAATGCGCTAAAGAACTTGGTTTAAATACCGATCAAATAAATGAAATGATGGGACGAATGGGTATAGATGAAGAACAGTTTGATCAGCTGTCAAACTATGCTATGTTCGATGATAATCCTGATTACGACGATGATGACGGAAATGATACAGATGATGGTGACGATTCCGAAAACAGCGAAAGCCGTGCTCCGTCCATTGACTTCAGATCATTTTTCGGAGAAAAAAGCGGTGATAATTCAGATGTTGTTTCTGATGATAAAGATACCGACAAAAAAGAAAAAGAAAAAAATCCTAAAAAAAGAGATAAAAAACGTAAAAACTTAAACAGCTTTTGTATAAATTTGTCGGAAAGAGCAAAAGAAGGCAAACTCGATCCTGTTATCGGCAGGGAAAGAGAGCTTGAACGAGTCCTTCAGGTACTCACTCGCCGGCAAAAAAACAATCCTTGTCTTATCGGTGAACCAGGAGTAGGAAAAACCGCAGTCGCTGAAGCTCTGGCAATGCGTATCGCAGAAGGAAATGTTCCTTATAAACTTAAAAAATGTGAGGTTTATCTTCTTGATATGACTCTTGTGGTCGCCGGAACCCAGTTCCGCGGTCAGTTTGAAAACCGTATGAAAGGTTTAATTGAAGAAGTAAAAGAAAACGGAAATATCATACTTGTTATAGATGAGGTTCACTCAATCGTATCAGCCGGCGATGCTGAAGGCGGGATGAATGCGGCTAATATATTAAAGCCTGCTTTATCAAGAGGTGAAATTCAGGTTATAGGCGCAACAACGCTTGCCGAATACAGAAAATATATAGAAAAAGACGCCGCTCTTGAACGCCGTTTCCAGCCAATAGTGATAAATGAACCGTCAATTTCCGATACGATAAAAATACTTCGCGGAATAAAAGAAAAATATGAAAAATTCCATGGTCTTATAATTCCGGATGATACAATAGAAAAAACCGTTATATATTCAGAACGCTATATTACAGACAGATATCTGCCTGACAAAGCTATCGACCTTCTTGACGAAGCCGCTTCATATGTGGCACTGCGCGACAATAACATAAACAAAGCCGCCGAGATAAAGGACGAACTCAATACTGTCAGTGAAGAACGCGAAGAGCTCGAAAACGACACTACTGAACCCGGAGACGGCGGAGAACTTGACAAATATCAAAAGCTTGCTGACCTTAAAGTCCGTGAAATAAAACTTACCGACGAGTGTCAAAAACTTTCCGAAATTTGCAAAAATATCACCGTAACTCCGGAACATCTCGCTAAAGTAATAGAAATCTGGACCGGAATTCCGGCAGGAAATATATCCGAAAACGAATTTGTCCGTATAGACAAACTTGCCGAAAGACTCAAATCTCGCGTGGTAGGACAGGACGCCGCCGTAGACAAAGTGGCAAAAGCGATAAAACGCTCGCGCGCCGGAATATCTGCTAAAAGGAAACCTGTATCATTTATTTTTGCAGGTCCTACTGGCATAGGAAAAACCGAGCTTGTAAAAACTTTGGCAAATGATCTTTTTGACTCTCCTGAAGCTCTTATCAGGCTTGATATGTCAGAATTTATGGAAAAACACGCCGTATCACGCATTATAGGAGCTCCGCCCGGTTATGTCGGATACGACGAGGCGGGACAGCTTACGGAAAAGATACGCCGCAGACCATATTCTGTTATTCTTTTTGACGAAATAGAAAAGGCTCATCCCGATGTTATGAATATTCTGCTTCAGATACTTGACGACGGCAGAATAACCGATGCTCACGGAAAACTTGTTAATTTTGAAAATACCGTTATTGTAATGACAACAAATGCCGGATCAAGTTCGGGCATGAATGCGGCGGGATTTACCGGAAAAGAATCAAATATAAGCGAAGACCGAATCATGAATGCGCTTTTTGCTTTTCTACGTCCGGAATTTGTAAACAGAGTTGATGAAATTATCGTATTTAATCAGCTTACAAAAACTGATTTTGAAAAGATAGCTGTAATAATGCTTTCAGATCTTATAAAATCCGTTGCAGAAAAAGGAATAACTTTGTCATACTCGGATGATACCGTAAAATTTCTTGCAGATAAATCTTTCAGTATAAAATACGGTGCAAGAAATCTGAGAAGATATATACAGACAGAGATCGAAGACAAGGCAGCAGAACTTATAATCTCTCATTACGACCGCAAAATCAAAAATATAAGAATATCCGTACAAAACGACAAAATAGCTGTTGAAGAAGCTTAATCAAAGTAAAATCTTAATTTCATTAAAATAAATACTGTCTTCCTTTTTTCATTACCGAGACAGACGATCGTGCGGCTGCACGCGAAAGCAGCAGCGTAAGGAAAGTCCGGGCTTCGCAGAGCAGGATAACGGATAACGTCCGCCGAGGGTAACCTTAGGGAAAGTGCAACAGAAAATTACCGCCCGCATAACCCGCGGGTAAGGATGAAAAGGCGAGGTAAGAGCTCACCGACAGGATGGAGACATCGTGTGCCGTGTAAACCCTATCCGAAGCAACACCTTGCGGGAAAGGTCGTATGATCTATGCTTGCTCGGCAGAATTTAATTCCCCATGGTGGCAAAGAGCTTTGCGGCAACGTAAAGCCAAGATAGATGATCGTCCGCGACAGAACCCGGCTTACGGCTCGGTAATGAAAAATGGAAGACAGTTTATTTAAATTTAAAAGCAAAAGCCTGCGGAAATATCCGCAGGCTTTTTTATACCGTACTCAAATACCGGATTTTACTTTTTTTATAAACACTGTTTTTTTGCTCTGCACATTAGCACATTCTGCGCACCGCTTCCGGAATAAATCTTACAGTATCAGACGACGTCATTGATATGCTGCTGCCGACATCTTTCTCGGCAAGTTCGCCCGCAAGTCCGGCAATATATGCGCCGCATGCCGCCGATTTCGCCGAAGGCTCGCTGTAACCCATTATTCCTGTCAGTATTCCTGAAAGCACATCTCCGCTCCCCGCTGTCGCCATGCCCGGACATCCGCGGTTAACAATATATACCTCTTTACTGTCTGCTACAACAGTGGCAGTTCCTTTTAACAGCAATATAACATTTTCACCAGCATCAGATAAAAATTTTTTTGCGCATACTATGGGATTATCCACGATTTCATCAACAGAATATCCCGATATACGTGAAAATTCCAAAGGATGGGGCGTTAATATAATCTTCCTGCACGACGCTGATCGCAATATACCGTCCGGCATTTTAGCAAGCGTATTAAGTCCGTCTGCATCAATTATCAAAGTAACGCCATACTGCCCCAAAAGATATTCTATTATCTTTTTATTGTCTTCTTCTCCGCTCATTCCCCAGCCCATTCCGCACGAAGCAGATGCCGTTCCGCGCAGCAAAAGATTAAGGCGCTCTTTGTCATATTTCATATGCCCGTTTTCATCAGGCATCGTAAAAAGAGTGCTTTCAAGCAGATACGGCATTACTGCCGCCGCAATACCTTGTGATACACACAGCTTTGTTACTCCGCATCCGCTCTTTAAAGCCGAACACGCAAGGTTAGCAAGCTTTACAGCTCCTGAATATTCAGCGCATCCGCCTATTATTGCCGTATATCCGTAATTGCCTTTATGCGAATTATACTGACGCTTTTTTAATATGCTTCCGAAATCGTTCTCTTCGGGAACAAAAAAGCTTTCTCCTTTCAGCTGTATTCCTATATCTATAACCCTAAGCTCTTTTATGCAGTCTTTCGCGGCTCCGAGAAAATGCCCTGATTTATAACTTCCGACAGCTACGGTTATATCTGATACTACGCCGTTTCCCATGCCGCTGTCACCTGATAAACCGCTGTTTATATCTGCTGATATTACAAATTTCCCGCTCTCATTTATCTTCTTTATACATTCCGCCGCTCTGCCTGACGCCATCCCGTGAAATCCGGTCCCGAAAATACAGTCGGCTATTGTATCATATACGCTGAAATCCGTTTTTTCTGAATATATTTCATATTCTATTCCCGACTCCAGACATTTTTCAAAATAAAATCTCCCGTCTTCGGAAAATTCTTCCTCAATAAGTATAAGCTTTGGAGTTCCGCCGCCTTTTTTTATAAACAGAGCAAGTACATATCCGTCGCCGCCGTTATTTCCTTTCCCGCAAATTACTGCAGTATTGTCCCATTTTATTCCTTCTGTTTCATATATTCCTTTTCCGGCACGATACATCAGCTCTGTAGACGGAATGCCGCTCTTTATCGTCTCTATATCAGAATACCTCATTGTCTCATTGCTTACCGCGGTCTTCAATATGCTCACCTCATTTATTTTATACTCTATTATATAACAACATTTTTATTTTTTCAACGGCATAAACAACTTATCATTTTTAACAGTGTCTAAAATGTAAACAAATAGTAAATACATTCGTTAACATATTGACATTTGAACACTTATTCAAATATAATATAAGCAACAGTTGAATAAATGTTCAATTAATCAGCAATATTATTTATAAATGGAGGATAGCTATGACAGAAACAAACAATCAATCAAACAGTTGCTGTAATTGCTCTTTTGTCGCAGAACAGGCAAAAAAAATAATTCCTAAGGATACCCTTATTTATGACTGCGCTGATTTCTTCAAAGTTTTTTCAGACAGTACAAGAATGAAAATTTTGTGGTCTCTTGACGCCGGCGAACTATGCGTATGCGATATCGCAGATATTCTCGGCATGACTACCTCTGCTGTGTCCCATCAGCTGAATATTCTTCGCAGGGAAAAACTTGTAAAATACAGAAAATCCGGGAAAAATACCTTTTATTCCCTTGACGACGACCATGTCAAAGATATACTTGAAAAAGGACTTGAACATATTCTTGAAAAATAAGGAGAACTGAAAATGAGCAATAAAAAACTCAAAAACTGCACTGCATGTTCTGCCGAAAGCAAAGATGCTTGCTCTAATGAACATTCACATAATCACGCTCATGCTCATGCACAAAACTGCTCCGTCAAAGCCGCAAATTGTTCATGCTGCACCGGGCACAGCCATGAACATGAAGAGGAAAACATAAAATTAAAAATAATACGCATGTCCGCTACATTTATACTGGCAGCCGCAGGATTTGCAGTAAAAGGAATATACGATGCCGAATTAGTATCTAAGCTGTTGTTTTTTATAGGATATATAATATCAGGCTATGACGTTATTTTTCACTCGTTAAAGAATATAGCGCGCGGCAGAATATTTGACGAATGTTTCCTTATGAGTCTTGCGACAATTGGCGCGCTTTTGATAGGTGAATATGCCGAAAGCACTGCCGTTATGCTGTTTTATCAATTAGGTGAGACGCTTCAAGATTCCGCCGCAGGCAAATCAAGGAAAGCGATAAAAGATCTTGTTTCCGTGACAGCAGACAAAGCGCGGGTTATAAGAGACGGAAAAGAAAAAATGATATCTCCTGAAGAAATAGCAATAGGAGATACCGTAATAGTGCGCGCCGGTGAGAAAATTCCGGTAGACGGAAAAGCTGTTTCCGGAAATGTAAGTCTTGACACCTCGGCAATAACCGGAGAATCGGCTTTAAGAGATATTTTTGCAGGAGACAAAATATTTTCTGGAAGCATTGTTTCAGGCGGAGCGCTCACAATGACCGCCGAAAAGCAATACAGCGACTCTACAGCTGCAAAAATAATTCGTCTTATTGAAGAAGCTTCCGAAAAAAAAGCAAAAGCAGAAAGTTTTGTTACCCGCTTTTCAAAAATTTATACTCCCATTGTAGTCATACTCGCATTTTTAGTAGCCTTTGTTCCGCCTATATTTGGCGCTGACCTTTATGACTATGTCCACAGAGGACTTGTATTTCTTGTAGTGTCATGCCCATGTGCTTTAGTTCTTTCAATTCCGATTGCATACTTTGCCGGTATAGGTGCCGCTTCATCAAGAGGCATTCTTGTAAAAGGCGGAAATTACCTTGACATACTTGCTAAAGCAAAAACTGCCGTTTTCGACAAAACCGGCACTTTAACTAAAGGGGTTTTTGAAGTTTCCGAAATAATCCCGGCAGAAAATGTAAGCAAAGAAACTCTGATAAGGCTTGCAGTTCACGGTGAATGTATTTCAAATCATCCTATAGCAAGATCCGTTTCAAGCCTAAGTTCAGCCGATATAAATGCAGTTTCCAACGCAAAGGAACTTCCGGGACTCGGAATTACATGTACTTTTGAAGGCAAAGAACTTATTTGCGGCAATACAAAGCTGTTTGATCAGAAAAAAATTGCTTTGAATTCGGGCGAGGATACATCAAGCTGTATTTATGTAGGATATGACGGACAATATGTAGGTAAACTGATACTTTCTGACATAATTAAAGACGACAGTGCAGATACAATAGAAAATTTAAAAAAGCTGGGTATTGAAAACTGCATTATGCTTACCGGTGACAACAAATATACAGCCGATAAAGTTGCTAAAAAACTAAAAATGACTAAAGTTTACTCACAGCTTCTTCCTCAGGATAAAACCGAAATATTCGAAAAAATAAAAAATAAATATTCTGGTAATACAATATTTGCGGGAGACGGAATAAATGACGCTCCGGTAATAGCATCGGCAGACGCAGGAATAGCCATGGGATCGTTAGGTTCCGATGCGGCAATTGAAGCCGCAGATGTTGTGCTTATGACAGATGAACCGCAAAAAATTGTCACAGCAGTAAAAATAGCTCGTTCTGTTCGGAAAAAAGTTATTATAAACATAGTATTTATACTCGCTGTGAAATCTGCAATTCTTGCCTCCGCTATCGCCGGATATGATTCGATGTGGCTTGCAGTATTTGCAGATATTGGAACCGCTCTGATTTCAACTCTTCATTCAGTAAGTCTGCTTCATGAAAAATTCTGACAATACTTTATACAATTCTGTTTTCTGCGCTTTATTTGTCGCATAAGCAAAGTATATAAAAAATCCCGAAAGAAAAATTCTTTCGGGATTTTTTACACTTATTTTATTTAAGCATTCCGCTTATAATATCTCCAAGAGTTTTTATACCCTTTTCTATTTCCTCATCGCTTGGCATTGAATAATTAAGTCTGAATGAATCAGAATCTGCGCTCTCATCGCAGTTAAAAGCTGTTCCGGGTACTACAAACACCTTTGCCTCTGCCGCTTTTTTTACAAAATCATTAAGCTGTATTGTCTCAGGAAGTGTACACCATATGAACAAGCCTCCCTCGGGACGTGTAAATTTCACTTGCTCAGGCATGTACTTTTCAAGACAATCAAGCATCAAATGGCATTTATGCCGGTATAATTCTCTTATTGATTTTATATGTTCGTCAAGATCATATTTTGACATATACTCAGCACACATCATCTGGAAGAAGATATTTGTATGAACATCTTCTACCTGCTTTGCCACTACCATTTTTTGTATAACCGCGTTGTTTGCGCACGCAAATCCTATACGCATTCCGGCAGATAAAATCTTTGAAAAAGATCCGCAGTATATCACCCTTCCGTCTGTATCCATACTTTTTATTGTCGGTACGTCTTCACCGTCAAATCTAAGATCTCCGTATGGATTATCTTCTATTATCATTACATCATATTTCTGCGCAAGAGTATATATTTTCTTTCTCTTCTCAAGACTTGTAGTAATTCCGGCAGGATTCTGAAAAGTAGGTATAACATATATTATCTTCGCTTTATCGCCTTCGTTTATAAGAATTTTTTCAAGCTCCTCAATGCACATTCCGTCATCTTCAAGCGTAACGCCCACAGTACGCGCTCCGTTTGAACGAAATGCATTAAGTGCTCCTATAAAACTTGGGTTTTCACATATAACCGCATCTCCGGGATTGCACAAAGCTTTGCAGGCAAGCTCTATTCCCTGCTGCCCTCCGGAAGTTATTATAGTTTCGTCATCAGCAGTTCCTACCGAAAATTTTTCGGATATTCTCTTTTTTACAAGTTCTCTTAGCTTAGGATATCCTTCTGTAACACTATACTGCAAAGCAGTTACGGCGTTATCCGACAGTATCTCTGAGGATATCTGCTGAAAAGCCTTAACAGGAAATGATTCGGGTGCCGGATTACCTGCCGCAAAAGATATTGCTCCTGGAGTTCCCAAACTTTTAAAAATTTCTCGTATTGCCGATGGCTTCATAACAGCCATTTTATCCGATATCTTATATTCCATATATTTTACATTCCCTTCATTTAAAATAATAATCGGATTTTTCAAGTATAATCCCTTTATACCTTTATGAGGCATTCCCCCACCTCGGGAACGCCTCATTAAAAAGATTTTTGCTTTTTAATAATACATCAGAATGCTTTTTCGAGCGGTTTTATGCCGTTTTGAGATAAAAGCATTACTGTTTCTTCCGGTTTGTCTGTTTTCATTACAACAACCGCTCCGCCGTTTTCTCCTCCCACGAAAGCATACAGATAATTTACTGAAATTCCTCCGGCTTTTAAAATTTCCATCACCTTTGAAAGCCCGCCCGGAGTGTGTGACAGCGGAACTGCTATGGCATCAGTAATTTTTACTATTACACCTGAATTCTGAAGCAATGTTTTGGCTTTTGAAGGATCACTTACTATCATGCGCATAAGTCCATACTCTGAAGTATCCGCAATACTCAAAGCACAAATATCAATACCGTTTTTTCCGAGGATATCAAGAATGTCAGCCACCCTGCCGAATTTGTTTTCAACAAAAATTGTTAACTGCTTTATAAACATACTGCTGCTCCCCCTTTATTATATTTTTCTGTTGTCTATTACTCGTTTCGCCTTTCCTTCGCTGCGCGTGATCGATTTGGGATTAACAAGATGTACTTTTGCCCCTATTCCGAGGACACTTCTTAATTTATCTACAATACTCTTTTCAAGCATTTCAATAGATCTTACCTCATCCTGCAGAAAATCTTCGCTCATTTCAACATTTACGTCAAGTGTATCAGTGTTATTTACACGGTCTACTATTATCTGATAATTAGGAGTTACACCGCTGCCTGAATTGAGAAGCACTTCCTCGATCTGTGACGGAAATACATTTACTCCTCTTATTATAAGCATATCGTCGCTTCTGCCCTGAGGTTTATTCATTCTTATATGAGTTCTTCCGCAGCGGCAAGGCTCATATACAAGCGAGCATATGTCGCGCGTGCGGTAACGTATTACCGGAAATCCTTCTTTTGCAAGAGTAGTAAATACCAATTCGCCTGTGCTTCCCTCCGGAAGTACTTCACCTGTATCCGGATCTATAATTTCAGCCGCAAACAAATCTTCACAAATATGCATTCCGCACTGATATTCACATTCATATGAAACTCCGGGCCCCTGTACTTCAGAAAGTCCGTATATATCATATGCCTTTATGCCAAGCTTATACTCTATAGCATGACGCATATCCTCGCTCCATGGTTCTGCGCCGAAAACTCCTGCCTTGAGCTTTATCTTATCTCGCATTCCCGCTTCCTCTACTGCTTCACCGAGATACATTGCATATGACGGAGTACAAGTCAGCATTGTAGATCCGAAATCAACCATTGTATTTACCTGACGCTGAGTATTTCCTGCTGATATCGGTATAATTGTAGCTCCGATAAGCGACGCAGCGTCATGAACACCGAAACCTCCGGTAAAAAATCCGTATCCGAATGAGTTTTGTATAAGCGAAGCTTTTGTCGCTCCAGCCGCGACAAGACTTCTTGCAACAGTCTCCGCCCAATTATCAAGGTCGCACTTTGTATATCCAACTACTATTTGCTTGCCTGTAGTTCCGGATGAAGCATGTATCCTTAATATATTTTCAAGCGGCTCGGCAAAAAGACCGTAAGGATAATAATCTCGAAGATCTTTCTTATATGAAAAAGGAAGCAAATGCAAGTCGTCTATACTTTTTATGTGCGATGGCTTTATTCCGTTAAGATCCATACGTGTGCGAAAACATTCGACTCTTTCGTACATTCTGTTAACCTGCCATACAAGTCTTTCACTCTGAAGCTTTTTTAGCTCATCACGCGGCATCATTTCTATTTTAGGATTAAATATCATTGTTTTCAGCATCCTTTCCGTCAAATATATGTTTTTCAGAATCTGTATCCCAAATCAAAAGCTTTCAGATTTACATCGAGAAACTTTTCCGGAACCGTAACCTTTATAGTCTCAATCCACTTGTCATACGGTATATCGGTATTTTTCGCCATGACTCCTATAAGCACGACATTTACGGCTTTTATATTTCCGGCTTCTTTTGCAAGCGCTAAAGCATCTACTGCAGTAACATCAATATTCTCTGAAATCTTTTTCTCTATTTCCGAAGGATATTCTGCAGCTCCTGTGATTACCGGCATCGGGTCAATCTTTTGAGAATTCAATATCATTTTTCCGCCTTTTTTTACATACGGCATAGCACGATATGCCTCAAGGAGCTCAAAAGCAAGCACTATATCGGCTTCCCCTTTGTCTATTATCGGAGAATACACCTTTTCATCTTTGCCATATTTCACATATGTGACAACGCTTCCGCCGCGCTGACTCATTCCATGCACCTCTGATACTTTTACATCATATCCAAGTCCCATACATAAATTTCCCAAAATGCGGCTCGCAAGCAGGGTTCCCTGACCCCCGACACCGACTATCATTATATTCTTTGTCATGGTCAGTTTTCCTCCTTTTCAATAGCTCCAAACGGACATACGTTTATGCAAAGCCCGCATCCGTTGCATTGATTTTCATCTATTACTACTTTTCCGTTTCTTACTGAAATTGCCGGGCAGCCAAGCTTCATGCACATTTTGCAGTTGCGGCAGCTGTCATTTATTTTACAGTGACCGGTATATTTTACGGTTTTAAGAAGTGCACACGGACGCTGTGCTATAATTACTGACGGCTCGTCTGCCTGAACTTCTTCTTTTACTACCTTTTCAAAATTCTTTACGTCAAACGGATCGGCTACTACTACTCTATCGATTCCGACTGCTTTACAAAGAGTAATCAAATTTACCTGTTTTGTTGCCTCTCCTCTTATTGTCTTTCCGGTTGTCGGATTATCCTGATGTCCAGTCATTCCCGTTATCGAATTGTCAAGTATAATTACCGTATTTATTCCTTTATTGTAAACTATATCTACAAGACCGGTTATTCCGGAATGCATAAATGTAGAATCTCCGATAACAGATACAAGTTTTTTAGCAAATTCATCGCCGCGAGCCTTTGCCATTCCCAATGCGGCGCTGACAGACGCGCCCATACATACGGTTGTATCAACAGACGCAAGCGGAGCTACAGCTCCCAGAGTATAACAGCCTATATCTCCTGATACCGTAAGTCCGAGCTTTTTAAGAACATAAAACGTTCCCCTGTGAGGACATCCCGCACACATAACCGGAGGACGAACAGGTATATTTTCCGAAATCTCCGCATATTCGGGCTCATCTTCTCCGAAAACTGCTTTTTTTATCATTGCCGGAGTATATTCTCCGAGAAGAGTAAATGCGTCTTTACCGATTACATCAACACCTATCGAACGAACGTGCTTTTCGATATAAGGATCAAGCTCTTCTATCACATATATCTTATCGCATTTTGCGGCAAAATCCAATATTTTTTTATCTGGAAGAGGATATACCATTCCGAGTTTCAAATAATTAACACGGTTTCCAAGCGCCTCTTTAGCATACATATATGCTATGCCGGCTGTTATAACTCCTATTTTTGATCCGTTATCCTCAACTGTATTAAGCGATGTCTCTTCCGCTAACGCCTTAAGCTTTTTTATGCGTTCTTCTACTACGACATGACGCTTTTTCGCGTTTCCGGGCATCATTACATATTTTCCCGGATCTTTTACATATTCCTTTAATTCATTGTCTTTTCTCTCGCCGAGCTTAACTATGCTCTGTGAATGCGATACCCTTGTTGACAGTCTTATAAATGCCGGCGTATCATATTCTTCGCTCATATCAAAAGCTATTTTTGTATACTCTTTGCATTCTTCAGAATCAGCTGGCTCTAACATAAATATCTTCGATGCCTCTGCGTAATGGCGTGAATCCTGTTCATTCTGAGACGAATGCATACCCGGATCGTCCGCAACGCAGAATACCAGTCCTCCGTTTGCCCCTATATAGCTCATGGTAAACACCGGATCCGCCATTACATTAAGTCCTACATGCTTGCAGCAGGACATTGCTCTTGCGCCCCCTATTGATGCGCCTATTGCTACTTCTGCCGCTACCTTTTCATTCGGCGACCATTCTGCATATATCTCATCATATTTTACTATACTTTCAGTTATTTCAGTACTCGGTGTACCGGGATATGACGCTACTACACGTACCCCTGCCTCATATGCACCTCTCGCTATTGCCGCATTTCCAAGCATCAGTGCCGTCTTATTTTTTTCCATTCCTTTTTCCTCTCACTTTACTTATAGTTGTTTATTTTTCTATTTGCTGTGCGACAAGACCTTTGCTTCCGTATATCTCACGCAGCTTTGGTTTTTCTATCTTTCCTGTCGGATTGCGGGGAATATCTGCAAAAATTATATGGTGAGGTCTCTTATATCTCGGAAGTTCAGTACAGAATTCATTTACTTGTTCTTCCGTAAGAGTATAGCCTTCGCGCACTTCTATTATCGCCGCCGCTGCTTCTCCCAAACGAGGATCTGCAACGCCTATTACCGCCGCATCCTTTACCGCTTCCATCTTGCGAAGAAAATCTTCTATCTGAACCGGATACAAATTTTCTCCTCCGGAAATTATGACATCCTTTTTCCGGTCGACAAGATATATAAAACCGTCGTCGTCTTCCATTGCCATATCTCCTGTATACAGCCATCCGTCACGCAAAACCTCAGCTGTTGCCTTTTCATCCTTATAATAGCAGGTCATCACACCGGGACCGTTTACGCAAAGCTCTCCGACTTCGCCTTTTTTTACCGGTTCTCCTTTTTCGTCTACTATTTTTACTTTCCAACCATAGCCCGCTTTTCCGATTGCTCCAACTTTGTCCAAGTTATCTAACCCTAAATGAACACAGCCGGGTCCTATAGATTCGCTGAGGCCATAATTTGTATCATATTTATGATGCGGAAATACCTTAAGCCATCTTTTTATAAGACTCGGAGGAACAGGCTGCGCTCCTATATGCATAAGCCTCCACTGCGATAGCTTATAATCTTCAAGATTTATTTTTCCGGCATCAATTGAATCCAGTATATCCTGTGCCCACGGCACAAGAAGCCATACTATTGTACATTTTTCTTCTGACACCGCTCTGATAATCCATTCGGGCCTTACACCTTTAAGTATCACCGCTTTGCCCCCGGATATCAAGCTTCCGAACCAGTGCATCTTAGCTCCAGTATGATACAGCGGCGGTATGCATAAAAACACATCATCATGTTGCTGCAAATGATGTTTCTGCTCAGCTATTGCCGCATGAACAAGACTTCTGTGCTTATGCAGTATCGCTTTCGGAAATCCTGTTGTTCCCGAAGAAAAATAAATTGCTCCATAATCATCATCGGTAATATCAACCTTAGGCTTTTTTGATGAGCAAAAAACTATAAAATTTTCAAAGCTGTCTGCAAATGTCGGGCAATCCTCTCCTACGTAAAATAACTGCTTTACCTTCGGTATGCGATCACAGATTTCCTCTATACGTCCTGTAAATTCGGGGCCGAAAATCAATATCGACACATCGGCCTTCCCGAGACAATATTTTATCTCTTCCGCAGTATAGCGATAATTCAAAGGAACAGCAACTGCGCCGGCCTTTAATATTCCGAAATATGCCGGCAGCCATTCTATGGAATTCATCATTAAAATCGCTACTTTATCTCCTTTTTTCAGTCCTCGAGACAAAAGAAGATTAGCAAAACGGTTTGCTTTTTTATCAAAATCAGCCCATGTAAGCTCTCTGCGGAGCGGTTCACCGGGGATAGGCTGCATAAGAGAATATTCGCGCCATGTTATACGGCTTTCAGGCTTAAATTCGGGATTTATCTCCACAAGGCTTATCTCGTTGCCGTATTCTTTCGCGTTTTTCTCAAGAAACTCTGTAATTGGCATTTTGTTTTCCCTTCATTTTATAGATCTTTCATTAATTTTATAAATTTTTCAGCATACTGTAAGCAGACATTGCGGAATTTTTAAAGCAAATATCGCCTTCGTCTGCAAGACTTGCCTCAATAGAAATATTTTGGTTTTTATATTCTGCTTTTCTCAGAATATCAAAAAATTTTCCGTAATCCTCCCCGTCATACGGTCTCGGATATCTGCGATTATTATTATAACTTGCTATATGTACATGTTCGATATATCCTTTATAT
The DNA here is from genome assembly GCA_944375955.1 of uncultured Clostridia bacterium. GTDB lineage: Bacteria > Bacillota > Clostridia > Oscillospirales > CAG-382 > UMGS1052. The sequence goes on from CALWBE010000028.1 coordinate 62,206, forward strand.
TCCGTAAAATCTTCAATATTCTCTCTGTTATAGCGAACATGGTAAAAATCAATAAGTGTTTTTACCGACGGCTTATTCACCGCTTTTACTACACGCATAGATTCAGCAACAGTATTTACTATATTGCATTCGCTGTAATTAAGCGGTTCTATTGCGAGAACTTTTCCGTATTTTTCTATTATTGGAGCAATTGTATCTGAAATAAGAGCCGCAAATTCGTCATATGCCTGATCTGCACTGTAATTTTCAGGAATACGCCTTGCATTTCCGCTGCCAAAAACGCATATTTTAGCTTGCAGAGGAATAATTTTATCAAACGCACTATAAAGATAATCTTCAATTTTACTTCTATCTGCCTCCGGACCGATGAGCTTTATATCTCCAGGGAACATTCCGTTTGTGCTAAGGCAAGGCATATTTAATTCATTAAGGAAACCGCCGAATTCTTTTATTTCGGGCTCATCACATAAATAAATGCCGGCAAGACCTATCTCCACAAATTTATAACCGATTTCACTTGCGATTTTGACCCTGCTTTTATACTGCGGTGAAATGCCCGCTATACCGAAATTCATAACTTTTTCTCCCTAAAATAATATAAAATTCAAATTGAATATATCATTAAAATTATAAACCCTCGCTTCATCTTTGTCAATAGTTGATTTCCTCGCATATAGGTTAGTTTTTACAATTAAGCTTTTAAAAAACTGTATAAATCGCTGATATTTTATAAAAAATATTGAGTTATTTTTAAAAGCTGTTATAATTATTATTGTTATTTTTATTTTAGGATAATTTGTTTTAAATATCAATTTTTAGTAAAAATTTAAAATACCTTTTATATAAAACCTTCCGATTAAAGGAGACTAAAATGTATATTAAGCTAAAAAATATAGTTTTGACCGCAGGCATTATGCTCTCTGTCTTTCTTGCTGCGGCTCTTGCATCATGCTCGTCAAATCATGATTTTTCGCTGACAGTACTTGTACTTCAAGAAGACGATATTACTGTAAAAAGTGAAAATCCCATAAAAGTTCCTTATGGCGGGAATGCCGAATTCTCATTAGGAATCAATGACGGCAAAACAATAACAGAAGTACTCTGCGACGGTGAACCTACGGAAAACTACATTTTTGAAAACGGCGTCCTGACTGTTGAAAATGTCACCGCTCCACATACTCTTCGGATTGCCGCAGGAAATCCCGATGAAAAATGCGAATTCTGGATATCTTCAAACACAATGCGCGGCGGAGGAGCCGTTTCAGTTCCGGCACAGGGCAGAATAGTATCTGGATCATATGTAACTTTTTCTGCCTCTCCGAATGATGGTGCAGTTTTTTTGGGCTGGTCTGAAAATAAATCTATTGCAAAAGGCGGAAAACTTCTGTCAAATGAAGAACAGCTTACATTGAAAATAGATTCGGATATTACTGTTTTCGCAAATTATGATGCTTCAAAAGTTCCGGAACCAGAACGGCCCGAACCTCCGAAAATAGAAATTCCGCAAAAAGACAATAACTGGCACACACCCCAAGTCAGCCGGGAAAATGTTATTGAAATTACATACGATGCCTGCGGCGGCATTACCTCTGACGGTGAAAGCATACTTAATACCGATTTCTGTCTCGATTATTATACAATGCCGAATTCTCTGCCTGAAAACGGTACATTTGAACGCAGCGGATATGTGCTTTCAGGATATAATACCAAATCCGACGGTTCCGGAGATTATATCGGCATGGGTCATAAATTTTATGTTGACAGCCTTAAACCTGTAACTCTTTACTGTATGTGGGAAAAGGAAGAACCTGCACAGAATTTTACATATTCCGAGTCTGAAGGAAATATAAGTATTGACAAATATAATGGATTGTCTGCGAATGTATATATTCCTAAATATATTGACGGCAAACCTGTTACTAAAATATCCGGGAATGCCTTTTCGGGAAGCTCAATTTCTTTTGTATATATTCCTTCCACCGTGATCACCGTTGAAAGCGGAGCTTTTTCAGGATGCACAAAGCTTGAAAAAATAATGCTTTTTGATTCTTTAAGGCAAATTTCCGATGAAAGTTTCTCGGGAACTCAAATAAAAACAGTAAGTATTCATGCGGCAACAGCTCCTAAATATTCAGACACCGATCTTTCATTCGGCAAAAAATACGAGCGTTTTATATGCAGCGGCGCTGACGGTCTTGAAAGAATAATAGTTGTAGCCGGGTCAAGCAAGCATTTCGGACTTGATTCGGATTACGCTGACAGTCTTTTAGGAGATAAATACGCAGTTGTAAACTACGGAACAAACGCTCAGATGAATGTTGTATTCTTTCTTGAAGCAATGTCAAATCTTGCTGTCGACGGCGATATCATAATTTTTGCTCCTGAACAATACGGTCCGTACTGCGACACCGTAAACGGTAATCCCGCTATGACAGCACTTACCTTCCAGGGATGTGAATCATGCTATAATCTTATTGAATATGTGGATGTATCCAAGTATACGGGATTCTTCGATTCATATTCTCAATATTCAATACAACGTTCAGGTATGAGAGACAAAAGTTATGAGTCATATTCGAGAAATATTGACGCATACGGAGACTGTTCTATCTCCAGACGCAGTTATAACAGCGACAGTTATCGCAATGGGGCTAACGGCACTTTCTTCTTTAAGGAAGATACCGTTCCCGCTGAATTCGCCGACAATGTCAACCGCATACTGGCAATAGCTCAAAGCCGCGGAATACCGGTATACCTCAGCTATCCTCCGTATAATATCAACGCCTGCGATGAGGATTGCTTAAACGATGACAGCTATGACGCATACAACCGCGATATGGAAAAGACTTTCTCCGCACAGCTTATATCCGATGTGCGCAACTATATTTATGAAGGCAAATATTTCTATAATACGGATTATCATCTTATAGAAGAAGGCGCGCAAATGCACACAAAACAACTGGTCGATGATATAATTAAGTCGGATATATTAGAATAAGATCGGATTTGTCTTAACAGTTTTTCCATTATAAAAAACTTATTAAAAAGCTAATGAGGTCAACATGAATTCTGTTTTTTTTGAAAAACCGCAGTTTCTCCTGTTTTTTGCAGCCGCTATTATCTTTCATGCAGTATTATACTTCTTTAAAAGCAAACAATATTCGCTTTATATTGCGCTTGCATGCGTGGCGCTTCACAGCGCCGCAATATGTGTTCTGCTGCAAAACGGCGCGTCCAGCGAAGATATTCTGCTTTTCGTCTTATTCTCTGCTTTTGTATCATTATTGCTTATGAGACGTGGAAAAAAGAATTCCTCTGAAAGCAATATAGATGAAAATCCGGCAAAAAATCTTAATGAAAACGGAGGTAAGAACGAATGAATTTTAATTCTCTTGATTTTCTTATCTTCTTTCCCATTATAGCTGTTTTGAATTTTGTCGTTCCGCTCAAATATAGATTTATTCCTCTCTTGGCGGCGAGCTATTACTTTTACATGAGCTGGAATCCCAGCCTCGTTTTCCTTATTCTTTTTACTACCGCTGTATCTTATTTCTCTGGAATTCTTACCGAAAAAAAACCTCAAAGAAAAAGACTTTGGCTTATAATATCAATAATCGCTTCCCTGTCCGTACTTATTTTCTTTAAATATTATAATTTTCTTGCCGGCGGTGTGTCTTCTGTCTTCTCTCTTTTCGGGGCGTCAAAAGATTTTACAATAGAAGGTCTTATACTGCCTGTCGGAATATCATTTTATACATTCCAAACCTTTTCATACAGTATTGACGTTTACAGAGGTACTATTCCTGCAGAAAAAAATTTCTTCTATTACGCACTTTTTGTCTCGTTTTTCCCGCAGCTTGTAGCAGGTCCTATAGAACGGCCTGAAAATCTTCTGCCTCAGCTGAAAGCGGAACATAAATTTAATAAAAACGATTTCTGCGCCGGAGCTGAAAAAATGCTTATCGGATATTTCAAAAAAGTCGCTGTCGCTGATATCGCCGCAGGTTATGTAAACGGTGTTTTCAATTCTCCGGAAAACGCAAGCGGCTCTGCCGTTATTGTTGCTTCCATGCTTTTTGCCGTTCAGATTTACTGCGACTTTTCCGGATACACCGACATCGCGATAGGCTGTGCAAGAATAATGGGATATAAACTGATGCAAAACTTCGACCGTCCATATTCTGCCGAAAATATCAAAGATTTCTGGGCGCGCTGGCACATAAGCCTTACAAGCTGGTTTAAAGATTATCTTTATATTCCTCTCGGAGGAAACCGAAAAGGCAAAACGCGCCAATATATAAACCTTCTTATCGTATTTCTCGTAAGCGGTCTGTGGCACGGCGCTGATCTAACTTTTTTGATATGGGGTCTTTTACATGGCATCTACCGTGTTGTCGGAATGTTTACACAAAAAAAGCGCGACGGTATATATCAAAATCTCGGTCTCGATGTTTCTTCCGTTGCTGTACGCGGTTTCAGGCGATTTATAACCTTTATTCTCGTTTGCTTCGCTTGGATATTTTTCCGAGCTAACAACACCGCTGATCTTGGTATTTTATTATCAAAATTGTTTACTGATTTCGGGGGCACTTCTTTTATCGGAGAAATGAATATTACTGCTACTTCGGCAATCTCTCTGATTCTATCATTTATAGTATTGTCAATGCTCGACAGACATGGCTTATCACAAAAAAACGGAAACTCCCTTTCGTTTTCCGCTGTATCTTCAGTATATCTTATATGGGCTGTGCTTTTCGCATGGATGATTCTTCTTGCCGGAGACGGCTCAAGCTCATTTGTATATTTCCAGTTCTAAACCGAGGTAATTGTAGACATGAAAATAAAAATATTTTCCTTGATTTGCTGTATATTTATTCTGCTTCCCTTTCCGGTTCTTGCCTATACAGCGCTTATTGGTACTCCTGCTCAATATGACGATACTTTCTTAGCTGAATTAAGCCAAAAACATCAGCGTCTTACATCGATTGACAGTAAAAAAGCAGTTCTTATAGGCGGCAGCAGCCTTGCTTTCGGTATCGACTCTCAGCTTCTTGAAGAATATATCGGAATGCCTGTTGTAAATTATGGCCTTTATGCCGCAATAGGCACAAAGGCTATGCTCGATATGTCCGAAAAATATATAAATGAAGGAGATATCGTTGTTATATGTCCCGAAACAGAAGCTCAAACTTATTCTCTTTACTATAATGCCGAAAGTATCCTTCAGGCAACCGATGGCAATCTGTCCTTACTTTTGGATTCTGGATTTTCAAATTACGGCAAAATTATTTCCGCTCTTCCGGCCTTTGCAAAAAGCAAACTGTCTTTCTACAAAAGCGGAAACAAACCGGGGGCTTCCGGTATATATTCAAAAGATTCCTTTAATGAATATGGAGATATCGCCGTCGAAAGAAAATACAATGAAATGCCCCGCAACTATGACAGTTCGATGCCTATTGCCTTGTCAATAGATATAATAGGCGAAGGCTTTATCGACTATCTTAACAGCTATGCAAAAAAGATGCAGCGTCGCGGCGCAGAGGTATATTTTAGCTTTTCTCCGATAAATAAAAGCGCAATTGTCAGCACTGATGAAGAAAAAGAAGAATTTTTTAAATATCTTGGAGATAATCTTGACTTTCCGGTAATAAGCGATATTGACAGCTATATTCTTGACTGGGCATATTTTTATGATACCAATTTTCATCTTAATACCCGTGGGGCTCTGCTCAGAACCGCTCTGCTTGCTGATGATATTCTGCGTGAAACAGGAAACACTGAGTTTGTAGAAACAATAAAATATTCGCCCCCAAAACGCCCGGACAATTACTTTGATGCCGAAGAAAACGGTCAAAATGACAGTACAGATACCGAATATTTTCAATATGAAAAAACAGATGGAGGACTTATTATTTCAGGTCTCACCGATGAGGGCAAAAACCAAAAAACATTAACAATACCTAAATTATCAGACGGAAAAGCTGTAATTGAAATAGGAACTGAAGCTTTTTCGGAAAGCAATGTGCTTGAAACTATAATAATACCTTCTGATACTCGGCTTGTCACCTTTGCCGACCGCGCGTTTGCCGCCTGCGATTCTTTGAGGAGAATAGAAAATAACGCTCTGCCATCAGAACTTACGGCAAGTGCTGATGCTTTTGAAGGCATGAACCGTTCATGCTTTGTATATGTTCCGTCAGACAATTACGGCGTCTTTGCCGGAGATTATTTCTGGGGCGGTATGATGCAGTATGTAAAAGAAATAGAATAATAAAATATTATTTTGCAGCGGCAAAAATTAGAATGTAATTTTTGCCGCTGCAAATCGTTAGTTTTATAAAAATTTAATCAGTTATATTTTTTAAACTTACTCGCTGGCAAGAAACACTTGACAAATTTCTTCTTTTATGATATTATAACTTGCACATGATGATATTAAAGTAAATGTTTTATTTGTTTTAATATCATCATATTTAACGTCGACAATGTTATATTTATATCTGCTGATGAACAATTTCCCGCCGGCGTGTTTGTATATAATAACTTCTTATGCCCCCGTAGTTAAGTGGATATAACAAGGTCCTCCTAAGGGGAAACAGTTCCGCCACCAAATTGAGCCAAAAATCATAAAATTTCATATATGTCCCCGTACCTCAGCTGGATAGAGGGTCCGCCTCCTAAGCGGAACGCCGGCAGTTCGAACCTGCCCGGGGACGCCATTTACACCGCTTTTGCGGTGTTTTTCTTTAAATTGAAAGGAATCTTAATGTCATTATTATGAATTTTCTAATTTGCATCTTTCTGTCATATTTGCTAATTAGAATCGAACTGTTTTTTTTTATTTGCTAAGATTTTTTGTTTTTTGCTAATTGGAAATTAGCTCGTCTTTTGAATGAGGGTTCATTCCTTACGCTTTAGCAGCAATCATCTGAGACAAGGTTTGCAGCAATTCAGGTGATTTTTGCAGTTGTTCCAAAAGCTCTGCAATGTCAATAGTCGGTTTTTCTTCTTGCGGTGCTTGCACATTTCTTAAATCTGCAGTAATGTTATAGAATGAGTTTTCAAATTTCATTGCGTTGACTTTTCTATCCTCGTCAAGAATATGTGCATAAATGTCTGTAATCATATCAATCTGTGAATGCCCTGTATCTCCTTGCGTTGCTTTTAAGTCACCATGATTAAGTTTTAACTTATATGTAGTACTTGAATGTCTGAGAGAATGAAAAACTACGTTGGGTAGTTCTGCTTTTTCTCTAAGTTCTTCAAAAGCCTTTAATAATACTCTTCCTTCACACGGTCTCCCATTATTAAGAGCAACGACTAAATTATAATCTGTGTATTCATCACCAAGTAAGTTTTTTAATTCATCCTGATGCTTCTTCCATTCACGAAGAATATATGCCAATGTTTTTGGAAGCCATATCTTTCTTATACTACTGTCTGTTTTAGGCTTTTTCAGCACAACTCTTGTACTTGTATTCGGCATTAAAGGCGGAAAGATATAATAGACATCTTTTTTATCCAAAGTTTCAATAGTACGTTTTGATGCTCTCTGAAGTTCTTGCTTTACTTCTACATATGCATCATCTTGTGCAATATCATCATCAGATATGTGTACGTTTTCCCAAGTCAAACCAAGAATTTCTCCTTCACGCATTGAACAAGCAAATGAAAGGTTGATAGCAACATAGAGTTTTCCATCTTCACACTCATCTAATGCTTTTCGAATCATTTCGGCATTCCATATATCCCTCTTTTTATACTTTGGACGAGTGTGCATAGAAAATTCAAAGGGATTTTTCGCAACCATTTCCCACTTTACAGCCTGTTTAAATGCACAAGATAATAATTTATGTATTTTATCTCTTGTTTGTTCGGGAAGAAATTCGCTTTTTGGCTTTATATTTCTTCTCATTACCGGAGGTGTCTTTTCCAGTTTTTTTTCAAACTCATCAACAAAACGAGCGTTTACTTGTTGTATAGGTACATCACCGATTAACGGGTTAATATAGTTGGCAATAAGCGCTGTGTTGCTATCATATGTTGACATACTCCATTTTTTCTCACCGTATAACACAACAAAGTCGTGTAAAAATTCAGAAACAGTTTGATTATTGGGTGGAATAAACACTCCGCTATACTGCTGATTTTCAATCTCTGCTTTTCTTTTTAATGCTTCTTGATGAGTATGCCATGTTTCCCATTTTTGTTTTATTTCACCATTTTCGTCTGTGTAGTTATATACAACAGAATAAGACTTTTTTCTTTTTATAATAGATGCCATAATAGTTACTCCTTTTCTCTAAATATCATGATCTTCTAACCAGTCGTCAAAAGATTTTTTTGAGATTCTTATAGAAGTACCTATTTTAACAACTTTAAAATGATTTTCTTTCACAAAATTATAGGCAGAAGTTCTGCCTATTCCTAACATATTTGCAACTTCCATTACCGTATATGTTCTCTTTGTGTCTTGTGCCCTTTGCTGATCCATAACGCTCCTCCTTTCAACAGACAAAAAGCACTTTCTCGTGTTTACAAAGATTATAACACAATTAAATGCTTTTCGCAAAAAAAATAATAGTGTTTTAATAGATGAATTTTGTTTAATATCACAAATAAAAGGACTACAATATGACAAAAAATCATCTATAATCCTTTTATGTATGATATTAAAATAATAAAGTAAACGAATGGCAACTTGCTAGATTGCTCCATAGGAATTTCACCTTCCCGGCATCCGCCCGGACTGCCATCATTGCCTGCGACGCTTTTAACGCTCGGACTGTGACTTGGCAGAAGTATCATTATCCCGATATAAAGTCGTTGCCCACAAGGTAGCAATCCTTGTTTTAAGGTGCAAATATTTATCGCTCTGATAACCTTTCATCTTTGAAATAAGGATGAAGTAGAAGCAAGGTTATCGTCATGGCGTATTTGCCTAACGGCTCTTTTATATCGTAATGTATCCGTTTGCCTGTTATACTGCAATACCGTTATCTTGCATGCTTTCTTTGTCAAGTATCAATCAGTTAAGAAGAGGTAAATATTTTGTCATTGCGTATAAGGCATTAAAAAACCCCTTCTAATAGTAAGCAGAAAATTCACCTTTTTGTAAACCCTAATTTTAAAAATTTTTCTATGTTTTTTAATCCTGCTTTAATAGATTTACTAACAGCCATTTTTGTAACGCCTTCAATTTCTGCAATTTGTGTCATGCTCATATTTTGAAAATAATAAGCATATATTCTTTTTGATTGTAATTCTGATAACATACTAATAGCTTTGTAAAGTTCCTGATTCGTTAGTTTTTTTTCATATAATTCATCAGGAGATTCTGATACAAATAAGATGCTTTTTGAAATGCCGTTATCTTCATCCAATGAATAAAAGGCTTTATGATACCTAACTTTTTCTTTATACCTATGTTCTTCTTTGGAAAAGTTCTCAAATTCATTGGCTATTTCATCATTTACTTCTATGTATTCATCCCCCGTATACCAAGGATACTCAGTTTTTAATATTATTTTTTTCATTATCCCTCATCCTTTCGATTAAATTAAATTTAAAAATCTAATCGAAAGGGTGGCGAACGGCAGCATGGTTGTAATCTTTTATAAATAATAAAACAGCCAAAGCTAACCCTTATATAAGAGTTCTCTTTGGCTGTGTGGTATAAGCGTCCTCCATAGTCATCATCATTTGACTTTTTATGACTTGTCCTATGATGTGCTCTTTTCCTTCTAAAAAACCGTATAAAAATAAAATGCATTTTTCGTTCACTCCTACCGCACGGCAATCCGCCATACTATGGAGCGAATTTACCTAAAAAACAGCAAGCGAAATTGCTACACCAAAGTTATTTTCTTTTCTTATAACAACACAATTTTTTTGCATAATTAAAATTGAAATCTCCTTTTTGATTAGTATAAAAAAACTTTTTTTGACATATTTCTACAAAAAAGAACCGCTTAAACCCTTAAATAAAGGTTTAAACGGTTCTTAATTATTGATTTTATTATTATCATATAATCAACTTCTTTCGCTATATATTTATATTTATTATCTTCTATCAACAAATTTAATAAAATATAAATAATGCTCACTGAATAAATGCGATTTTCAATCGCATTTAAAAAAATTATGACTATTGTCAAAATTTTTCATGTAAAATCGAAGATTTTACATAGTTCGCATTGATAAAGTCTGCTGAAATAAATATTTTGGGGGCAAAATATTTATTCACGGTGCAAGGTTTTTTGCAAAA
>CALWBE010000029.1 GCA_944375955.1 uncultured Clostridia bacterium
TAAAAACTCAAAAAGCAAATAAACAGTAAATAATTCACAGTTTTTATGTATAAAGCTCCTTCGCAAATACTTGCACAGGAGCTTTTTATTTTATATTTCTCTTTATCCGTTGACAAAATTCTGCAAATATGTTAAAATATTATGGGTTAGAATTAACTAACCTTTTGCTTTTATTTTTTTAAAATGATACTTTTGAAAAAAGATTTATATATTCAAAATATATAAGCAATATTTAAACAAGCGGAGGCAAGGCAATGTCATTTGAAGTTTTACAGGGATTACTGATTCCGTTTGCGGGCACAACCTTAGGATCGGCATGCGTATTTTTTCTCAGGCGTTCTATCGGTTTGTCAGTTCAAAGAGCTTTATCAGGTTTTGCGGCAGGCGTCATGACCGCAGCTTCCGTATGGAGCTTGCTTGTTCCCGCCATGGAACATGCGTCATATATGGGAAAATATTCTTTTATTCCGGCAGTTATCGGTTTTTGGGCCGGAATTATATTTCTTTTGATTTTAGACCGTATTATACCGCATCTTCACAGAAACAGTTCAGAAGCAGAAGGATTAAAAAGCGGTTTAGGCAAGACAGCTATGCTGACCTTTGCAGTTGCCTTGCATAATCTTCCCGAAGGTATGGCTGTAGGCGCAGTATATGCGGGACTTCTTTCCGGCGAAGGCGGAATTTCAGCAGCCGGAGCTTTGGCTCTTTCATTAGGAATCGCAATTCAGAATTTCCCGGAAGGGGCAATACTCTCAATGCCATTAAAAGCTGAGGGGGTTTCTAAGCCAAGATCTTTCATATACGGCATGCTGTCCGGAGTTGTAGAACCTTTAGGCGCTGTTATGACTATACTTCTTGCCGGAATAATAGTGCCGGCGCTCCCATATACTTTGAGCTTTGCGGCCGGCGCTATGATATATGTAGTTGTAGAAGAACTTATACCCGAAATGTCATCCGGAAAGCATTCAAATATAGGAACTGTATTTTTTGCCGCAGGTTTCAGCGTTATGATGGCTTTAGACGTTGCCTTAGGCGGTTAAGCTTTAAATATAAAAATCCGTTTTTTAATAAAATCTAAAAAAATACCTGCCGTTTTTAAGCGGCAGGTATTTTTGCATTATAAATCGTAAAATTTACATATTCAAATCAACTTTTTGTAAAACAAAAAGGTTGATTTTCTTTAGTCGGCCGAAATCTGTGTTGTTACAACTTCACTGCTGTCGGCGTTTCTTGCAAGAGAATAGCTCTGTTTGTTTCCGCTTTCATCAGTAAAGCTTATGCCTATATCCGCAGTTTCGGAAAGTTCGACCTGTAAAACTATCGCTTCCATAGGTTCAAGGCTATCGACAGTATACAGTTCTTCTCCCGGTTCGCCGTCCGATATACCGAATATAGAAATATCGGTGATAGTCTCTGAACAAAGACATATTACAGGCTGTTCGGATTCAAGCTCGCCGTACATATAGATTCTTGTAAAAATGATATCTTTAAGCTGTTTAGGATAATATGCGTTAAATGTTTCATCAAACCATATTTCCGTTATTTCCCCCTCGGGAGCCACAGGACCGTTTTCCTTTGCTTCCTCGAGTATTTCATCTATGGTCTTTCCGCCGGTTCCTTCGTCGCTCGGCGTATCATCTTTCTGCTCTCTGCATCCTACAAAACACACTACTGACAATATGAGAATCGCCCCAGCTATTATATATAAAATATTTGTTTTTTTCATATTCTCTCCTTTTCAAAAATCATTTTTTATCGGAAAGCGTTGTTTCGAGTTCTCCTCTTATATCATCGAACTCTTCTCCGCCTGAACTTTCCGCAGCTTTTTTAAGGATTTCTATGGCTTTTGATATGCTCTCAAGTTCTTCGGATATATCGCTTACGCTCTTATTTACATCCGCTTCTTTCTTTATTTCCGGTTCTTTTTCGAGCTCGCTATATTCTTGCTGCTCTTCTTTTTCCGACACGTCCTGCAAAGGCATATTGCCTATATTACTTAAATTACTTAAATTACCTAATGATTCAGACGTATCTTCAACATTTTTATCTTTTTCTTTTTTTTCCTCTTTTTTTCGCTTACCCACGTGCTTTATACAAGCGCCGCTATCTTTTCCGTAATCAAGCAAAGCCATGCCTGCTATTGTGCCTAAAATACCTGCCGCCGCAAAAAAACCCGCGGCTTGTTTCTTTTTCTTTAACAGCATAATAACGGCACCGCAATATGAAATAAGCTGAACAGCTGCTGAAAATACGAAAAATATTTTTCTTTTTCTTTTCATAAACAAAATTCCCCTCTTTCAAAATGCCGTTAATGCCCCGATTTTTTTAGCAAATTATTTTTTATAATTGCCTTTTGCGCGAAGATATGCGTTCATGAATTCATCAAGATCCCCGTCCATGACAGCGGAGATATTGCCGTCTTCATATCCTGTCCGGTTATCTTTGACAAGAGTATACGGCATAAACACATATGAGCGTATTTGTGAACCCCACTCGATATTTGCTTTTTCGCCTTTTATATCCTCTATCTTATCAAGATTTTCACGCTCTTTTATTTCGACAAGCTTAGCCTTCAGCATTTTAAGCGCAGTTTCCTTGTTCTGAAGCTGGCTGCGCTCTGTCTGGCAGCCTACTACGATTCCGGTCGGCTTATGAACTATCCTTATTGCCGAATCGGTCTTATTTATATGCTGACCTCCGGCTCCGCTTGAACGATGTGCGGTTATTTCAATATCCTCGTCTTTTATCTCTATATCGGTCGTGTCGTCAAGTTCGGGAAGTATCTCTACCGATGAAAATGACGTATGCCTCCTTCCCGACGAGTCAAAAGGCGAAACGCGCACAAGCCTGTGGACTCCGTTTTCGCTTTTAAGATAGCCATATGCATAATTGCCCTCTATCAATATTGTAACGCTTTTTATTCCGGCTTCTTCTCCGTCAAGATAATCAAGAACCTTTACCTTAAATCCGCGCCTTTCAGCCCAGCGGCAGTACATCCTGTAAAGCATTTCTGCCCAGTCCTGAGCTTCTGTTCCGCCTGCTCCGGGATGTATCGAAAGTATCGCGTTATTGCGGTCATATTCTCCTGAAAGCAGCGCTTGTATACGCTGATGCTCTTTTTCCTTCTCAAGAGTTTTCAGCTCGTCAAGGATCTCTTCGGTAAAGCTTTCGTCATTCTCCTCAATGGCAAGCTCGATAAGCGAACGGAGCGATTCCGCTCCCGATTTAAGCTTTTCATAATCTTCAAGCGTCTGTTTGATATTTTTAAGTGTAGACAAAACTGTCTGTGTATTTTCGTTATTCTCCCAAAATCCCGGCTCGCAAGTTTCTTTTTCAAGTTCCTCGGCTTTTTTTTGCAGTTTGTCTATCTCAAGAGAAACGGCAAGTTCTTTTATCTCTCCGTCGAGTCTGCCGAGATTCTGTAATGCTTCCTCAAGCTGAACTATCAAATTTCTATTCTCCCTTCACGGATATTTTATCCGTTATATGCAAAATTTATTTATAATAAAACATATTGATTTATTTTATCGTCACTTATTTTTTTAAGCTTTATTTTTCATAAAACGCCGTAATCAGAATCCTTCAGCAAAGAATGGCGGCAATTATAGCATATATTGCTTTCCATCCTGTTCATCGTGCCGCATACTACGCAAAGCACGTCACTGTCACCTGATTTCCTAAGCTTTTCAAGATAATCCGAACCCCACGGATGTCTTACATAATCACCTTTTTTTATATAGTCGATATCTACAAAACTCGGATTATTTATCGGGAACCGGCGGACCCGGTCGTTTGTACCGCGGACATATATTATAACTTTCGGCGTATGGTAGAGGTCTCCGCCTTTTCTCCTTACGGTGCTATCAGTAACAAGTATCTGCTTTTTCTTTATTTCTTCCACTCTGCCGCAAAACGGTCTCATTCTCAGCGCGTGTGTTATCCACCCTGAAAATACCGGAACTAAAATTATAAAAGCCGCCGCTACATAAACAAGAAAATGCGTAATCCGCACTTCGTATTTGCCAAAGACAACATATTTAAGTATTACGGCAATAAAAAAGCCATACCAAATTACAGGCCGCGCCGAAATCCACACTCCGCGCAAAAAAAGAGCGGTTCGGACGTCTTTATTTCTGTTCATAACAGCTCCTTTTAAGTATCCGCACAAAAGCACAGACGTTTATAATAATGTATTATACAATACTTTCATAATTTTGTAAATGTTTTTTTGAAAAAATTACAAAAACCGGTATCAGCATTATTTTATTTAAAGAAAAACAGCGGAGCATAATTATATCGAATGCTCCGCTGTACTTTTCACCTATTGACCGGGACGTCCATTTCATCTTCCTTTTTTATTAATACTTACGCGGCATTCTCCTCCGAAAAATTTATAATAATATCTGCTATCTGTCACGTCAAGCACATACCCCTTGGAGATTTCTTTATCCGCCTTCACCTGTTATCAGAGCTGTTTTCACTTACAGCAAACCATTATTTATTTAAACATATTGTATCCGCCGCGAATGTCTGATGATAGACTTTGAAGCCGACGCCTCCTGCAAAAAAATCTTCAGTTTTTCCATACAGGACAACTTCAACATAGTTTCGCTTTTATCGCAGATAGAAAAAAATGAAACCGCAGACGAACCTCAAAATAAAATAAAAAATTTCATAAGTTTATATAAAATATTTGTTATTCTTATTGAAAGCTGCAGAAAACATTATTTGCCTCCTAAAAAAAAGATTCTGATAGCGCCTGCTGTCAACTATATTTCCGAAAATTATACAAACCCGGAAATAAACAATAAAATGTTAAGTCAAATTACAGGACTAAGCGAAGTATATTTCAGAAAGCTTTTTGCAGAATTATACAAATGTCCCCCTATGGAATATGTACAAAACCTTCGCATGAAAAAAGCTGCCGAAATGCTCAGCAGCGATTATGACTCCATTGAAAGCATAGCTTTATCATTAGGATACGGCAGCGTATATCATTTTTCAAAAATGTTCAAAAAACGTTTTGGAGTATCTCCGTCCAAGTACAAAAACTATATGCGTCTCAAAAATTTATAATGCATCCGGTTAAACTGTAAAAACGAAAATGCCCCGTAAAAACGGGGCATTTTCTAAACATATTTTAAGGAGAAATGAAGAACAAGATCGCAAATGCGTTGATCCTTGCTTTTCGTAAATTATGATACACTGCCTATGTGAAAACTAAATGAAAGTCAGATGAAAATTTATCAAGAATTTTCCTTTTCTGTATTTTCTTTTTTATTTTCTTCGGAAGACACGTTATCATTATCTTTCACATACTTTATCTTGCCTTCTTCAAGGACGGCGGTAACAGTATCTCCTTTTTTTATCTTTCCTTCAAGAAGCTCTACCGAAAGTCCGTCTTCTATTTTACGTTGTATTGCCCTTCTCAAAGGTCTTGCGCCGTAAACGTCGTCAAAACCTTCTTTCGCAAGCATTGCCGTAACTTCATCAGTAAAGGTTATTTTAATGCCGAGTCCTTCTATACGTTTTTTGATCTCGGAAAGCATAAGAGAGGCTATTTTCTTAATATCCTCTTCGGACAATCTGCGGAATACAACTATCTCATCTATACGGTTCAAAAACTCGGGGCGGAAATAGCCTTTGAGAGCTTCGAGCACTCTGGTACTTTGACGTTCATGCTCAGCGGATTTATCCTCATCGGTAATAAACCCAAGTTTTTTCGGTTCGGAATCAGACGAATATCCGAGGTTTGATGTCATTATGACAACCGAGTTTCTGAAATCTACGCGTCTTCCGTGCGAATCGGTAAGAACGCCGTCTTCAAGTATCTGAAGCAGTATATTGAAAACATCCGGATGAGCTTTTTCTATTTCATCAAAGAGTATTACGGAATAAGGTTTCCTGCGTATCTTTTCTGTAAGCTGTCCGGCTTCTTCGTATCCGACATATCCGGGAGGTGAACCGATAAGTTTTGAAACACTGTGTTTTTCCATATACTCGGACATATCAAACCTGACTATTGCGTTTTCATCTCCGAATATTGCTTCGGCAAGAGCTTTTGAAAGCTCGGTTTTTCCGACGCCGGTAGGACCGCAGAAAATAAACGAACCTTGCGGACGTTTAGGATCTTTAAGTCCGGTTCTACCACGGCGTATAGCACGTGAAATAACGGATACGGCCTCATCCTGACCTATGACACGGCGTCTTAAAATATCGTCGAGCTTAAGCAGCTTTTCGGACTCCTCTTCGGCAAGTTTTGCGACAGGAATGGATGTCCAGCTTGTAACAACTTCTGCTATATCGCCGTCAGTTACCTCCGGATAACTGGTACGCTTTTTCTCCTCCCAGTCCTTCTTTTCCTTTTCAAGCTTTTCTTTAAGTTCTTTTTCACGGTTTCGTATATCAGCAGCTTTTTCAAATTCCTGAGTGCGCACCGCTTCACTTTTTTCGGCGTCGAGACGTTTTATTTCCTCCTCTATGCCGCGCATTGAAGCCGGCTGTGTGATCTCGCTTATTCTCTTTTTCGAAGCCGCTTCATCTATAAGGTCTATCGCCTTATCAGGCAGATATCTGTCTGTTATATATCTTGAAGAAAGCTCTACCGCCGCACAAATAGCGTCATCGGTTATTTTTACCTTGTGATGCGCTTCATATTTGTCTTTAAGTCCTCGCAAAATAAGTATTGCTTCCTCACGTGTAGGCTCTCCTACCATGACCGACTGGAAACGACGTTCAAGAGCTGCATCTTTTTCAATGTATTTTCTGTATTCTGATATGGTAGTCGCGCCTATTACCTGTATTTCTCCTCTTGAAAGTGCAGGTTTAAGTATGTTTGCCGCATCTATCGCGCCTTCCGCACCTCCGGCTCCTATAAGAGTGTGTATTTCATCTATAAACAAAATCACATCTCCGGCTTTTTTTACCTCAGCCATAACGTTCTTTATACGTTCCTCAAATTCGCCTCGGTATTTTGCTCCGGCTATCATTCCCGAAAGATCGAGTGTTACAACCCTTTTGTTCTTTATCGTATCCGGCACTTCACCCGATACTATTTTCAGTGCAAGTCCTTCAGCAACAGCAGTCTTACCTACTCCGGGCTCTCCTATAAGACAAGGATTATTTTTGGTTCGTCTCGACAGTATCTGTATGACACGTTCCATCTCGTTTTCCCTGCCTATTACCGGATCAAGCTTTCCTGCCTTTGCAGCCGCAGTAAGATCGTTGCCGTAACTGTCAAGCGTCGGTGTTTTTACTCCTCCTGATGATTTCTTTCCGCTTTCCTCCTGCTTCTTCTGACTTGCCTCTTTCGGATTCTGGTAAAATCCCGAAGGCTCAAATCCGCATGCAACTGCCGAAGTCTGTGCATACAGCGCGTCAAGATCTACTCCTGCATCTGATAAAAGCTTTACAGCCACACAGTCGCTTTCATGTAAAATAGCCATAAGTATATGTTCGGTTCCTATATAATTCTGAGCTGTAGCTATTGCTTCTGCTCTTGAATTTTCAAGTATCCTCTTTGCGCGGGGACTCATATCTATATTATCCTCGCTCTCTTCGCCTATTCCGCTGTTTTCGGCTATCATGGAACGGAATGTGTCAAATGTCACTCCGTGTTTTTCGAGAAGCTTTGCCGCTATCGAATCGGTTCTTGACAGAAGCCCAAGCAAGAGATGTTCGCTTCCGACACTTGTATGTCCCAGTTTTCTCGCCGCCGTATATGCTGCGCCGAGAGCTCTTTCTGCATTATCAGTAAATCTGTCCATCATATTATATCACCTCTTGGTAGTTTTTTTATGACAGATAAAAATCTGTATTGTTTTTTATATAAAATAGCTTTTTATTATTTCAGCCCGTTTCGTATCTCTTTGTGCAGGTCCTGAACTTTCAGGATATTTCTGCATTATATGAGCGGGCATTACTTCTATAAGAAGCCTTGTAAGATTGATATTCTGCATATCCTTTATAACTCCGCTCTCGACTCCGAATTTTACATCAGACCAGAGCTTTAAAAACTCTTTTGATGAAATTTTCTTTGCATAGCGAAGTATACCGTATGATCTGCATATACTGTCCTCAAAGTCGAGTCCTCCGCCGGAAAGCAATGTCTCCCGCATCTGTCTTTCACGCTCGACTACCTGTTTTACAGCATTTGTCAGCTTATCTATCGCGTCACGCTCCGAAACTCCGAGCGTTATCTGATTTGATATCTGATAAAGACATCCGTCGGCGTCGCTTCCCTCTCCGTAAAGCCCTCGAACCGTAAGTCCTATCTTTGTCATCAGATTTACAAGCGCTTTTATCTGCCCGCATGAAGTAAGCGCCGGCAAATGCAGCATTACGGACGCTCGCATGCCTGTACCCAGATTAGTTGGGCATGAGGTAAGGTATCCGAGTTTTTTATCAAACGCCTCCTTCGCGCCTCCTGCGATTATATCATCTACCGACGACGCTCTCTCATATGCGTTTAATATGTCAAGTCCGGGCATTATCGACTGTATTCGCAGATGATCTTCTTCATTTACCATTATGGACACTGTGCTTTGCTCATCTGTTACAAGCATTCTTCCGGCACAGTCACCTTCACAAAACTCCGGGCTTATCAAATGGTCCTCAAGCAATACGCTGCGTTCCGCAGATGAAAGCTCGTTCATGTTTATGTAATTGAACCGTTCGCATGCAAGTTTTTGAAGCGTACTCTTTACAGTTTCGCATATCTTCTCCTTATCCGCTTCACTGCATTTCCTCGGATAGGGAAAATCAGCAAGGTTTCTCGCAAGCCGTACCCTTGAACTTAGTACGACTCCGTCTGATGATTTTCTGTCACAGTACCATTTCATTCCGCATCGCCTCCGTCCTTTTTATTATCTTCGCTTTCCTGTTTGCTTTCCTGCTGCTTTTCAATAGCGCGTATCTCATCACGGTATTTTGCAGCATCTTCATATTCCTGTTTGTCTATTGCTTCTCGCAAAAGTCTTTTAAGCTTATCAAGCTTAAGCTCGCTTTCGCTTTTTTCTTGTTTCTCCTCTCTACTATCCTCCGGCTTTACAGTATCATGCACATACTGTCCGCTTATATCCCTGTTCTGCGGAGTTTTGCCGCAATGGACCACATTTCCGTGAATTTTAGTTATCGTAGGCATAAGCGAATCCTTAAATATGTTGTAACATTCACTGCATCCTACCCTTCCTCCGTGCAGAAGCTCTCCTAAAGTCATTCCGCAGCGAGGACATGTCTCTGACGCCGTGATTCTCGGTTCGTTTCCCACAAAGCTTCCCAGAAGTCCTCCGAAAAAGTCATCTCCTCCGAATCCGCTGAAATCAAAAAGATTTCCCGGAAGTGAAAGCCCTTGCTTTTTAGCACATTCCGAACAAAGATTCTTTTCGATCGTATATCCGTTTTTCGTTTGTTTGTAAAAAAATGTAGCCTGATTCTTTCCGCATGCTTCACATAACATATGTATCACTCCTTTATATTCGCTCTTTTACAGTTTACATTAAATTCAGCAGCAAAGTCTTAAAAAGATCCGCTCTAAGTGTGTCTCTCTTTTCCTTTTTTTCCTCCGCTCCGAGAGTGTCATCCGACATCATTGCCGTAAATATTTTAACATTCTTTTCATTTAAAATACCGCTTTCATGCAATGAAAGCATATATGAACGAAGTCCGCCGGTATCAAGTGAATCTCCTACAGTTGCAAACATATGCATAAGATATTCCTTACCCTGCATCCTTACTCTTGTAATCTTTATATATCCGCCGCCTCCGCGCCGGCTTTCCACTATATATCCCCGCTTTTTACTGAAACGCGACGATATAACGTAATTTATCTGGCTTGGAACACATCCTACTCTGCTTGCAAAATCATTCCGCTGTATCTCAGCGGTTCCGTTTTGCTCGTTGAGCATCTGCTCTATGATCCTCGCTATTTTTTCTGAAATCAACAATTTATATCATCCTCTTTGTTTGACCTTTTCTGACTTTCTGCAATTATTATAATCTAAAGGTCAGCAAAAGTCAAAGTCAATAAAGGTCAAAGTCATTTAATTTGAAGTGGTTTTAGCCGAAAAATCCATCGTTTTCTCTTTTTTTCTCATTATTTTTAGCTTTTTCTTTGTTTTTTAAAAAATCGGTTTCTTTATTTTCAAAAAGATCGTAATAAAGAGATTCATCATCATCCTGCAAATCATCCGAATAATTCATATTTCTTTTTTTTCTGCCGTATAAATTCATAAATCCAATCTCCTTTTTTATTTTTTTAAAAAAATAATATTCACATAAGGAAAAAAATGTGATATACTATATGTCAATGATTAAATTAAAATTTCTTCCGGAGGATCTCCATGCCAAGCAAAAAAAGACGCGGTTTGTCAGCTTCATTTACAATAATTCTCTTATCTATCGCGACGTTTGTTTTAATTTCGGTTTTTGCCGCGGTGCTTTTTATATTTGACACCGGAATTTTCAGCGGAGAGTCATACTCATTCAGAGTATATCTGCGCGAAGGGGATTCAAGAATTCGTTCCCTTACGTCAGATGAGGCAATTTCACGCGGAGGCGACCCGCTTATATCTGCTTCTGTACTTTCTGAATACTGCTCATATGGTATAGCGGGAGACAATGAGCTTAAAACCATAGTTTTTCCGGACGGAAGCTATGCTGAATTTACACCAGGTTCAAGTTTTTGCCTAAACGGGGAAAATCATTTTTTAAGTGAAGACTGTGTGTTTGAGAATGGAAGCGTTTATATTCCACTTTCATTTTATGAAAACTATATAAGCGGTCTTAATATAATGAGAACTCCGACAGAAGCAAGGCTTGTCGTAGATATAGACATATCTTACGGAAAGTTTTCACTTATTTCATACAGCACTGTCGCTGAAACCCCTTTATCATTCTCCGATTATTTTGATGCCGTTGGAAAAAGCAGCTTTGAAACTCCTGAGTTCAAAGCAGATCTTTCCGAATATGAACAATATATGAATCCCGAGGATAAAGATAAATATCTAATTCTTATAAATACGGAAAACAAGCTTGATAAAGACTATATTCCTCCGGAGCTTACGGATCTTGCAGATACGCGCAAAGACGGAAGAACCACACAGCAAATGCAAAAATGCGCCGCCATGGCAATGGAGGCAATGCTTAAAGAGGCAGCTGCAAACGGATATACCTCCTTAAGCATTACCAGCGCCTACCGTTCATATAATTATCAGCAGCAGCTTTATGACAATCAGGTAAACGCTCTGCGCGCAAGCTACGGTGACGACGCTCCGGCAAAAGCCGCCGAAGCCGTAACGCTTCCGGGCGCCAGCGAGCATCAGAGCGGCTTATGCGCGGATCTGCACAATCTTCCGTCAGCAAGTCAGGCGTTCGCTAATACTGAGGAATACAGCTGGCTTGTAGAAAACTGCGCAAAATTCGGATTTATATTGAGATATCCCAAAAACAAAACTGATATCACCGGAATAATGTTTGAGCCGTGGCATTACCGTTTTGTCGGCAGATATCATGCCGAAATAATAATGAGCGAAGGATTATGCCTTGAAGAATATATGAGCCTTATATCATCCGAAAATACTTCATTAGATAATACTGACAGCTGATTATCTGTCATTTATTCGGATTCGGTCATATTCTCCGGAATATTGCCAATCATATTTTCTATAAAAATTCCGTATCCGCGTTTCGGTTCGTTGACCAAAACATGCGTGACGGCTCCGACAAGCTTGCCGTTTTGTATTATCGGAGATCCCGACACGACTGTTGTCAATAGGGGACAACATTTTTTTCGATTTTTGAAATCTTGAAGGAAATAAGCCCAAAATTGAAGGTAATAATGAGGGAAATGAAGGAACTCCTGACGGAAATCTTATTTCTTTTTCAAATTTTTGTATATAATGCATTATCGGGCTTCCACAGTTTTATAATAGGAGAGCCACGCTTTTGTAATAAAAATCATGCAATTTTTGTTACAAAAAAAGACAGGACTTTCATCCTGCCTTAATTGGTTTAGTGCTTAGTATGACTGTACTAACTCTAAAAATTCAACTGGCGTTGTAACAACGTCAATTGTATCTCCATTCTCGTCAAAAAATTCAACCTCGAAGCATTTTCCGTCATATTCCAAAACAATTGTTCCGGTTGTGCCAGTTGGCAAATCACTAAAGTCTCTTTTCAATCTTACAACATCTAATTCTTTCATGGAATTATGCCTCTGCTTCGTCAAAGGATGCTATCCAGTCATCCTTTTCAAATTCGTTAAATGCTTCTATGGCTTTTTGGGGAGCGTTTTTTGAAAGATACCCTCTGCAGAATTCGTATATTTCTGAGGTGGTAGGTTCTTTATCTCCGAATTGTTCTGCGTAAGCTTCTTTAAATTCCTCATATTCTGCCGGGTCTGCAGAGCCTTCGTCATCAAACAAAAACGGATTTAATCCACTTAAGTAATTACCCAATTCCTCATTTGGCTTCTCATCGTAAATTGCATCAAGTGCATAGAACATATACACAAAAGATTTATATATATTCATAATGTTTATTTCCTTCCTTTCTTCTTTCTTTTAAGAGGATTATTGTATAAGCCTGTTTCCTTATTCCACGGACGTGGAGTATTATTGCGACCACCTTCATTAATTTTTCCGTTTTGACTTCTTGTCCAAACTTGTCTACCTTTATCATCTGTCTGAATATGCCATCTATTACCATATTTATCCGTGCCTTTGTAATATTTAGGTGTATTCGCTGTATCGGTTAAAAGTTTTCGATTAGCAGGTGTGTCTGGCAAATGTCCCGGTCGATTCCCGAATATATGTTTCACCTGTGCCGGTTTAGTTGGAAGAGATACTTTGCTTCCTTTAGTGTTATTATATAGTCCTGAATTTCCTGCACCCATTAAGCAGACCTCCTTTTTTGAAGGGAAGTCCAGTCAGGATAGTGAACAAACTTCGTTTTGTTGTTGAACCTTGAAAAAACACTGTCGGGCATACCACCATAAACAAGTACAACTTCGGGTTCGAGTTCTTCAAGCATTGCTTCTAAACCTTCGGTAAAATATATTTTATTTTCTTTACTCTTTATACATCCGTAAGTGCCAATTGAAACAATGCTGTTTTTTGGAACACCTAAAAAAGCAAATTTTTCAGGGAATTCAATGGTTGTATAACTTCTTTCATCGCCCCAACGTATATTAGGAATAACATAAAGCCCCTTTGATTGGAGATAATGCCCAATTGCACGATTCATATATGTATTTGCAATCTGTAATACAAGTGGCATATCTCTGTAAAGTGAACAATCTGGGGAAATAACTCCTTGAAACTTCTTTAAGCAATCAAAATGTTCTTTTGCAGCAGTTAATACTGTTGCAAAAATTTTATCGTGTTCATAGAAATGAACAAACTCATTGTAGTTGTTGCTACGATTCCTTTGCGAAAATGGAATTAGCGCAGAAGGTATAATTATCTTCTCTGGTATTTTTATCTGTGGGATTTCTAATCGTCCGTCAAAAAATGCCCCGGACACAAGTTCGGGATTAAACCCGTCATCAATCTTATTTTTTAACATAATTAATCCTTTCCGCCACATTTCGTGACTAAAAAATTTAATTTTTTCACCTTGCCTGATTGACAAAGCGGAAAGGATATGTTAAAATATACATACGCTAATAGGTATATGTTTAACATATCCGAGATTGAACACATTGATTAGTTGCTGGTAACAACTTTTCTGGTGTGTTTTTTCTTTTTTTAAGTGAAGCCGTCATTACCCATTTTTGTTACCTCCTTATTTGTTTATATTGACACTCTGCTGCAGCGTGAGAAGCACCACAACGAATTTCAATCTCATTTACACTCATACTTTTGACAAGATGTTCCGCTATCAAAAGTTCTCCGGCAAAAACATCAGCCTGCCATTCGGGATCTTCATAAGCTTTTAAAGGAGCTTTGTTCGATTTTCTGCAAAGTGCAACTCTGTCATTATCATGCATAAGCAAGTGTCCGACTTCGTGCAAAATTGTGAATCTTGCTCTGCCGTCACCCTGAGTAGCTTTTTCGTAAACATCTTCACGAATTTTAATTGTATTAAGACTTGGGAGAGTTTCGCCCTCTTTGTCCGGCATTTCAGAATGTTCAACTATCTCATATGTAAAATCATCAATTAAATTCGGTAAAATAATTTCAAGAAATTCTACTACCGGAAAATACAAACGATCTGTCATTCCACATAATTCACGAACATATTTGGTAAAAGCCCTTATCTTTTTCCTTGATATACCTTGTGCAACCACATTTGCCATAAATCAGTTTTTGTCCTCCTTTAAAATTTGCCATAGCTTTTGCAACTCATTATCATTAAAACCATTTAACTTGCGGGCAAACGAAAACGCTAATTCTCTCTGCTTAAAATTGAGATTTGCGAGTCCAATTTCAACACATTCATTGGTTTCGCTTATGGCATTCTGCAATTCGATAATCTTATCATTAGATAAGGAATACAAATTGCTGATTTTTTCTGCCCAATCTGCAGGGATTTTTTTCTTACCGTTCTCTACTGCTGAAAGAAAAGAAGATGTAACCTCCAGTTTTTCAGCCATAGTTTTTAAAATTTCTCCGTTATCCATTCTCAGGATACGCAAGAATTTTCCAAAAGCAGTAATCATTTTTGTAACCTCCTAAATTATGATTTTTTAAATCACAAACTCATTATAACATACAAATTTTGTTTTGTCAACCTTTTTGGTTAATTTATTTTATTTGCAAGTTCATATTTACATTTTGTCTAAAAAACTATACAAGTTTTTAGACAAAAACACCCACTGGTAAAGAGTGAGTGTTTAAGTTGTTAATTATTTAATTTTCTCCGCTTCAGCTAGCATATTCTCGATGAATATGCCATACCCCCTCGTTGGATCATTTACAAACACGTGAGTAACCGCCCCGACAAGCTTGCCGTTTTGTATTATCGGAGATCCCGACA
>CALWBE010000030.1 GCA_944375955.1 uncultured Clostridia bacterium
TTTTTATGCGTATGCCGATATTTTTCTGTTTGGAAGAAAAGTCAATTCAATGATTTATACCTGCAAGCAGCTACAAAGTTAAAAAAATCCGCCCGAACATAAAGCTGATTTACGTCAGAGCGGAATACCCACATATCAGTGAGAATTACAAAGATTACTTATTAAATTTTTACGATGATACCTATTTCCCCGACTAAATTTTGAACGCTAGCAGAGCCGCTTACATTGAACGTAATTACTATATGATAGACAAAGCCGCTATTTGTATATTTTATTTCGACAAGACCTATTCCACTTCCTGCACACAAATATCAAATAATCATGTCGGCTATTCCAATACAAAGGTCAGCGGAACAAAGCTCGCTTATGATTATGCCTTATCAAAAAAGAAAACAATAATTAACTTATATTGTGATACACAATAAGAGGATGGTTGAAGGCAATCAATCATCCTCTTCGTTTTATGTATTTATAAAATTCGCACTCACTGCAACTTTAAGAGTTCGTTTGCCCTCTTTTGCAGGAATTTTCCTATGGTTTTCAACCTGCTCTGCGGAAAATTTTCGTACTCAAACGCGAAAAGTGCCTAATTACTTTATTTAAGAATGACTTTTATGAGGAACCATCTACTTAGACTATATATACATATTTTTCCTTAAAAAGCAAAGAAATTAAATGAACATATTAAATTCAGCATAATAGACTATATAACGATAATTAATTTTTATCATGAAGTGATGTGATTGTTTCCTGTAATTCAGCAAAATTCATAACTTTATATCCAAAATTTTTCATTTTATTATATAATTTTTTATCTTCCGTTATTAAAATACAATCATTAGCCACAGCTGTAGTGGCAATAACGGCGTCTACTATATTACTTTTATTCTGATTCAGTATATTTTTATAAACCTCGCCAACTTCTTCGGAACCAAAACACGCTTCCCCATCCAGACGTGAATATCCAAAAACAAATATAGCATCTGGCAAATATTTTACATCTGCCTTCAGCAAAGAGATAACATTCCATGTTGGATTATAGGACTTGTTTTCACAAGCTTCTCCCATTACGCTTCTTGGCACATAAATATCTAATTTATGTCTGTTCTCCTTAATAAAGTCTAAATTATGTTGCACTTTATCAATGGCATTATTATCTAAAAGAATCTTTAACATTTGTTATTTTATCCCTATACTTGCAAGTTTACCAATAAAATAGTTATATTTTTCTCTAAGAGACGAATCTGTAGTTGTACCAAGAATATTGTTTACATATCTCACGACCCTATCACAAGCACCAAGTTGTTTTCTGTAATATTTTAACCTGCTAAAATAGTCAACCGTATAAAAACCATCAAAATCCTTGAAGACCAATCTTTCCACAGTAGTTTCACCATTTCTTGTTTCATGTGTACGAAGGGGGTGCAAAATATCGCCAGTCATAATTATTCTTGGATATTTTGCATTTCCTTCTTCCAATAAGTATGCTCTTGTCAATCCTTCTCCAAAAATAACATCTCCATCCGAATATATGTAGCCTTTTACTATACCGCCCCTTACAAAGATTGGAGTATCGCAATTAAGAAGTTCCCATTGAATAATAGAACACGCCATTATGAGGATCATTAATTTTTCATTATCGGTAGCTTCAATATATAGACAAATGCTATCCGAAATTATTTTAGAGTTTATCCTGTAGTCCTTTTGACTGCCTTCTATCTCCTTACCGGAGGGGTCTGTCTCTTTTGACGACACCTTAAAAGGATAACGTATTTTCTCAAAAACTTTAAGCAGATAATCGCATTCCTTTTCTTTTATTAAATTCTTAAAGCCAAGCATATCCAAAAATGCTATGTAACACTCTTGATATTCCATATTCATATAATTCTTATTTTCATCAACTCACTAATGTTGAAAAATTAAATTTACAACAATAATCATGCTTTCTATCAAGCAATAATATCTTAATAAGACACTTTCTTATTATCTGTTTCTAGATTACTTCAACAGTCTTTATAGCATTTGTTTTATAATCCCCTAAAGTAATATTTATGTCATTGTTCAGCACCCTTGCATTTATGATACTTACGTCACTAACAGCAATATCATACACAGTAATATGATCCGTGATTTCCATATATAAGATTCTACTACAGTTATGTTGATTCGGAGAAAAAGGATTGCATCCATTTACTGTAGTACTTGACTTAAGTTCCACATTTCCTACAAAGTCATAAGATCCTGAGTTATCTATTTTTAAGCTTGTATCATAAAATGATTTTATAATTTCTTTTTGCAAAGGTTCTGGAAAATGCGTTCTGTTTTCGGGACAGTACTTGCGATAAATTTCTTTCACTTTTTTCCATGAATTAAAAAAAGTTTTCAATTCGGTTTTTGTCATTTTAAATTCCTCTCATGTTTATTGTTTTAAGTCTCAGCGCAGAGTTGTTCAATGCGAGCGACAATGCGCAAATAAAATAATCTTTATTCCATAAACCAATGTAAATCGGCAAATACTATCTTCTATAATTTTCAAGTATATTTTTAATCCCTGAACTTGTCGCTTGCTTTTTTAACAACCAATTTAACACCTGGAATAATGCGGTTAATTCCTTTATGGGACTTAGCAATATAAATAATTTAATACAATCCAGATCTGTTATTGTATATGTTGGGTTATCTTTTTGCATATCATAATAATTCAATGATTTCCCATCCCATTGTTCTAAAGGACAATTAATCTGATTATAAAAATTTAATATTTTATTTGCTGAAGACTCATAATAATCAAAAGCAGATAGCTTATCGGACTTACTATATTCAAATACAGTTTTCTCCAATACTTTTATATTCTCGCTTATACTACGCATAAGCGTCAATGCGCAAGGACTAAAATCTTTATCTTCATAGAGATTTATAGCATCCTCGCAGCATCTTGATATTTGATCATCGCCTAATACTACATTCTTTAGAATTTCACGCAATTTCAGCGCATACAACTGACCTACCAGCTCAACATTGTCATCACTAAACAATATCTCCTCTGGTATATCAGGCGTGCTCATCATACAGAAAAATAGTCCTTTATCTTCCAATTCTTTCATATATTGGCTATATTTTTCTGAAAAAAGATTTTGCCTTGTCATGTAGAGGAACAAATAATAGTCTATAAACTTAAGGCTTACTTGTAATTCTTTTTTGTCACTTTCATTTAAAATCTCCAAGTATTTCTTATATTCATCACTATCTTTAGCTTCTCCGTTGATCAAATTCTGAAGTTGAGCTCTTATATCTTCCACATCTTGATTTTCATCGATATTTTCTATACCAGGTATCTTTTTATACTGTTCATGTAACTGCTCTAAAAG
>CALWBE010000031.1 GCA_944375955.1 uncultured Clostridia bacterium
CTCATATGTTTAAGGAAGGAAGCATCGGTCAGCCTTTTCCGGACACTTATTACAAAATTGTTAAACCAGGTACAACTGAAGAAGTTCCTTATGGAGAAGAAGGCGAAATATGTATATCCGGTCCTACCGTGATGATAGGTTATTTAAAACATCCTGAAGAAAATGAAAAAACTTTAAGAGTACATTCTGACGGAAGAACCTGGGTTCATACCGGTGACCTCGGAACAATGGATGAAGAAGGTTTTATTTATTTCAGACAGCGTATTAAACGTATGATAGTCACAAGTGGATATAATGTGTATCCCTCGCAGTTAGAAAACATTCTTGATGCAAATGATTTAGTTCAAATGAGCTGTGTCATAGGAGTACCAGATTCATATAAAATGCAAAAGGTAAAAGCTTTTGTAATGCTCAAGCCCGGTGTAGAAGCATCTGATGAAACAAAAAACAAACTTATGGAATACTGTAAAAAGAATATAGCAAGATATGCCGTTCCTTACGACATTGAATTCAGGGCAGCTCTTCCCAAAACACTTGTCGGAAAAGTCGCATACCGTGAGTTGGAACAGGCTGAGCTTGAGAAAATAAAAAAACAGCAAGAGCAAGAAAAACAATAAAATATAATTATTGCCCGAAGAAGTCAAAAGATTCTTCGGGCAATTTTTTATAAATTACTACTGCTCTGCGCTGTCGTCAAAAACAGTCTCTATTATCCTCTCACAGCTTTCCGGTGAATATCGCCAGTAATCTATATGTTCCCCTTCAACAAAATACTTAAGTTTTCCTGCTGTTCCTTCGCACGAATAACTGTCTACAGTAACCAGCTTTATCTTCATTTTCTCTGGTATTATGCTTTTTATAAATACAGCCGCACATTGACCTGGCACTATACCTTCACGCCATTCTGCAAGTCCTGCAAGATTAGGAGCAAGCTCTATAAATATTCCGTATGGTTCTACACTTCGAACTATTCCGGCAACAGTCTCCCCTTGATTAAATCCGGATACATTTTCCTCCCATGTTCCTAAAAGCTCTTTATGCGTAAGAGTTATTCTTCCGTCGTGACGCACTGTCTTTTTTACAACAGCATGTATATACTGTCCCGTAAAAAATCTTTCTCTGGGATGTGATATTCGTGAAACGGAAATGCAGTCAATAGACAGTAAAGCTATTATACCTCTTCCAATATCGCAAAAACACCCAAAAGGCTCTTGATGTGTTATTTTTGCATCTATTATATCTCCAGCTCTTAGTTTTTTTACATAATTCTCATAACATTCCTCCTGCGCAATTCTGCGGGAAAGAATTATTTTTACCTCATCGTCTTTTTTGTCTATGCTGATTATTTTAAAGCAAACAGGCTTACCCACTCTTGTTATTACCGCAATTTCACGTGTCTCTTCATTTTGTATTTTCATCAGTGCCTCTTCACGCGGTATTATACCTTTATACTGACCAAGCTCAACAACAAGATTATGCTCGCTGTCACACAATATTGCTCTTGCCTCAAGGACCGCTCCAGTCTCCATTGCCCTTTCAAGTCCCTCTATGCTTGATATGTATTCCGTATTTGTACGGCTCCCTATATAATATCCTTCTGGCATAAATAAATCTGTCATAATTTCCTCCGTAGCTTTTACTTTTTTTGTACTTATTAATAGTTATTAAAATTTTAAGGATATTATGACAGAGTTTTATATTCATTTTTAAATATACGGAACGGCTTCCTTTATATTTACCTCACGTATATTTATATTATTCTTTATAGCACGATTTACAGCGTATCCTGCCGCCTCACCCATTGCCATGCAGTCAGATGTAACACGGTATGAAGCCATTGCTTCATGTGTCCCTGATATTGTTTTTCCTGCAACAATTATACCGTCATATCCCTTTGGAATCAGACACCTGAACGGGATTTCATACGGTTTTGTCTTAATACAGTTTTGTGCTGAACCGTCAGCTTTGTGTATATCTATATTGAATGTAACTGTTGTAAATCCGTCATCAAACTTTTTCCCTTCTACCATATCTTCTGCCGTAAGAGTATATTCTCCTTCTATTCTGCGGCTTTCCCGTATACCAATTAGTGGTGCCGTCTGCAAAAGAGTTATATCCGAAAACATGGGAATGGTTTTTAAAAACTCAAATGCTTCCACAGCTTGCTTTCTTCCTTCTATATAAAGCTGTGACACCTCAAACGGATCTATCGGATTATTAACCCTCATATGCGTAAGTTGTACTACCGCATTTCTCATTCCCGGCAGCTTAATTATATATGCATGAATAAACGGCAATTTATACTTGCAGCCAGGTTTTTCTAAATTTTCTTTCATTATGTTATAAAGATCGTTTTGACCGTCCTGCATATAATCTGTATTTCCAATCATAAACATAAGCGTAGCAGACTGCAGCTCACCGTTTTGACTTCCTAAATATGTCTTTACT
Organism: uncultured Clostridia bacterium; assembly: GCA_944375955.1. Lineage (GTDB taxonomy): Bacteria > Bacillota > Clostridia > Oscillospirales > CAG-382 > UMGS1052. The sequence continues at coordinate 2,449 of CALWBE010000031.1, forward strand.
CCCGCTGATACAGCAGCGTCTGCATCACCGCTGCAATCAATAACCATCTTGGAAAAAAAAGCTTCTCTGCCTCGTTTTGATTCTATTATAACACCTTTTACAACGGTTTCTTCAACAATAGTTTTCACAAATCTCGTATTAAAAAGTATTTTTACTCCCGCCTCAGTTACTTTTTTATCCAAAAGCCTCTTCATATATTCATAATCAAAACACATATCCCAAAATGCTCCGAACTTCCCTCCACTGCGCAATTCATCTACTATTTCACGTACAAGTCCGGATTTATTTTCATTATCAAACATTGGATTTACGAGTCCTGATGTCTGCATACCGCCAAGACACCCTGTCTGTTCAATTAGAAGCGTTTTTAATCCACACCTTCCCGATGCAACAGCCGCTCCTACTCCTGCCGGTCCTCCACCTACAATAATGACATCATATTCCCCAGATATCGGAGTTTTTAAATTTTCTTCAATATAGTTCATTTTATTTCCTTTCTTATAGAAAAATAATTGTATATTTTTAAAACACTAATCTTGTATTTTACTGATTATCTGACATTCATTATAAATTTAAAGAAAATCACTGTCAATAACATATAAAAAAATAGCCGTTTAATAGTATTTTTATATTGAAATACAAAGAATATTACGGTATAATCACATTGGATGCAAGACATCCGTAAAAGGAGGGCGTATTATGAAATACTACTTAAGCGCTATGGAAGAAAGACTATCTGATGATCAAAAGGAAATGCTTAAACTTATTTATGAACCACAGACAGTCGGAGTTCCGTTGGAAGATGCCCGAAAATCAATGTGTATTCTTCCGGACGGTGAAATAAGAGTATACGGGTTTATGTACGGTGATAACAGACCATATAAAGAATCGGACAACTTTCTTAAACCAGCATACATATCGTCAATAGATTGCGGCTTATCGTGGTCCCCTCATTATTCAAAAGGCAATATGGGATCATGCACATATATCCCTGAAAAAAACTTTTTTATAAACGCTTACTCATCTCAAGACAAAGAAAATGCCGGAACATTTGTGAAAATCTCACTTATAGGTCCCGAAGATCCTGCTCCTCGTGAAATAAAAATCTCTGACAGCTGCTATTTCGATATGTTTCTTCCACAAATCTCCGAATATTCAAACAAAATCTGGTTCTCTGCACAGCGAAAAAACGATGAGGGAAGATGTATTCCGGCTTTTATATTTTCCGATGATTTTGGGGAAAGCTGGACTATAAAAGAACTTGCTCTGCCAGATAAACCCGAAGTTTTTTATCCTCATAAAGACGTAAGGTGGAACCATGGCAGCGGTACTGAACCTTACGTTGCTGAACTTTCAAAAAGCAAGATGATGATGATAATCCGTACTCCGACTGATTTCTTCTATCAAAGTTTTTCGTATGACGGAGGAGACACCTGGACATATATGGAACCTTCTGTTTTTCACGGAACTGATACTACTGCTTATCTGCTTAAGCTTTCAGACGGAAGAACGGTGGCTTTTTGGAACAATACTCAGCCGTTATCTGAAATCCGCCATGACAGTCAAGGGCTTCTTAAAGGAGATGCAGAATGGGTATCGTCAGGCCGAGGAGAAGATGCTTTTACAAACCGAGATGCAAATCATGCTGCAATTACGGAGGATTTAGGTGAAAGCTGGATCGGTTTTCGAGAGCTGCACCTTAACTCAGTAAGGAATAATTCTGATTTTCGCTATATAGGCAGAAAATATTCTCTTGATAAAAGTGTTCATCAATTCCAGGCATATGAGCTTCCTTATGAAAAAATTTTAGTAGCGATGGGACAAAACGCTGTTTCAAGAAAACTTATAATATTCGATATAAACTGGCTTTATGAAAACTCACGGAAAGAAACCTTTATTGACGGTCTCCAAAGTGTTTCAACTCAGGTATATTTAAAAAGTACATCGGGTTGTACCGCAAGTTTTGGAAACGGGCATTGTTCGTGGAACAGAACAAACGGCGCCGTCATGATGCCTGATCCGGAAGGCAGACCTATTGACTGTGTTTTAATTTCAAAATACCATGATGATAGATTATTAAATGATATTCAAGGAGTTGTATGGAACTTCCCCGCTTCAAAGCAAGGAGAAGTTTCTGCTGAAATAAAAATTATTGAAAAGCGCATCCGTATCTCACTTTCAGACAGATGGTTTAATCCGTGCGATGAATATGCCGGCGCACTTTCACAGTTTACCTTTGAACTTGACAATAATGATATCGGAAATTCTTTCAATAAAATAATAATTAAATATGATACAGACACCGGAATTTCAAAAGTTTATAACAGCTCCCGCTTATTATTCAATGTAAAAATAAACGGAAACGCTAAATGCGGACTATCGTATATCATTATTCAATGCGCCACTGACGGAGACTCTAAAGGAGCATATCTGAGATCGCTTGAGAAAAACTAATCATAATTATATTAAAAAACAAAAGGCAAAGCTTTTAATAGAGCTTTGCCTTTATTATATCAATTATATAACAAGCGTTTTGTTTTTTGAAAAAAATTTATATTTCATTGGCATTGTGTTAAATATTTTTGTTTGATTTTTTTAAAATCAAAAATATGGTACACGCAAAAAGTACTCCGAAAGAGCTTCCTACACAGTCAAGCAGTATATCAGATACCTGAAAGCTTCTTCCTTCTACAAATAACTGATGCCACTCATCACTTACAGCATAAAGAGCCGTAAATAAAAATGTGTATAGCATTGAAAAATGGTATTGTAAACTCTTTGTTTTTGTCATCGCAAAAAGGAATGAAAAAAATCCAAGTGTCATAAATTCAAGCGAGTGTGAATATGTGCGTATTTTATCATTCATTTTGTTCAAGTCGGCTGATGATATTTCAGACAAATCTTCCGGAATATGTCCTGTTGCAATGTTTTCAGCACCTGATTTTTCTAATTCTCCATAATTATCTTTATCTGTCTTCTGAGACAGAATAAGAAAAATTCGTGAAATATACTTTGATGCTTCATTTGAACTTTCCGAATCTATTGATGAATTATAAAAAATAACAGCGGCATTTAATATTACGATTATAAAAAGAAATATTGACAGGAAATCTCTTTTCACAATTGCCTCCTTTTTCCGAATATTTTTTTATAACATCAGTAAAATGTGGCAACAACGTCCGTGGGAGGTGTACTTTTTTCACAAGAAATCACATTGAGCACAGGTCCTTTACGTTTATATACCTTATGATATTTTACAGAAATTTTTGCGGTTATCACAACCCATTCTCCGTCAGACGGCTGATCTTCCCCTTCATATTCACAAAGATATCCAGCAAATTTTATATCTTCTATACAACAAGTCATTACCTGTCTGCCGGCAACAAAAAGTTTTTTTTCTTTGGGATCACGTTTTATAAATGCTTTAAACTTTACTGTTTTATTATTGTATTCTTCGAGTTTTTCGGTAGTGTCTCTGTACCATACTGCATAATCTTCATCCCCAATCTCTATAATCGGAGCATTTATATCAAACGGCAGCGGATCTTCTATATCATCATAATCAACACTTCCGTCAATATATTCGTATGCTATATCACACCGACGGCTTGTCGCACGAACAATTTTATGAAGCTGCATCTTATCTATGTCTTTTGGGCATCTGTTGAATACCACAAGTTCACAGCTTGTAAGCTTGTCTACAACAAGACTGCGCATATTCGCATTATACATTGAAAATGTTGTTTCATCAACAAACAGCATCTCTTGATATACCTGCCAGTTTTCAGGCAAACCTTTGTATAACTCGTCCAGCATCCACATTCCATTATATTCTATTATTACTCTTGAAAATCCAAGCTGATTTTCCAGATTTTTTAAAAATTCGGTGTTAAGCTTCTCAGGACTGTCTATTATCCGTATGTGTATACCTTTCTGAGGAAATTTTTTAGGATTATACTCTTCTATTCCCTCTTCACAAACAAGTACAAGTGTGATCTCCCCGTTTGAGAATCGTGGATCTTCAAGCGTTTCCTGAATGAATTTTGTTTTTCCTGCTTCTAAAAATCCCGTAAATAAATATATAGGTATCTGGTTTTCTGAGTTCATGTCTTCATGCCTCCTGACAAACTTTTATATGATACCAAACAGCTGCTTTACAGCATCTTCGTTGATTTTTGAGCCGATAACGCATATTCTTCCTATTACTCCTGCAGAACCATTTCTTACGTCACTTTCTCCAGGTACGTAATCAAAATGCAGCCATTCATCTCCTTCGGCGTTATCTACTATACCTTTTGCACGCAGCACTGTTCCGTATTTTTTCTCATCAGAAAGTTTATCAAGTATATTCTCTATTTCTTCCTTTGTATACTTTTTTGCAGTCTCTGCTCCACAGCTTACAAAAACTTCATCTGCATGGTGATGATGTGAATGGTCATGACCATGTTCATGATCATGACAGCCGCATGTACAATTTTCATCGTGCTCGTGTTCGTGGCAATGTTCATGCTCATGTTCGTGCTCATGGTCATGTTCGTTCTCATGTTCATGCTCATGGCACTGCTCTTCTTCTATAAGTTCAAGAGCGGCTTTCATTGTGTCTCTATGTTCCATCGCGTCAAGTATCGCTTTACCGTCCAATTTGTTCCATGCAGTCGTAATAATAGTAGCAGATGGATTTTTCTCTTTCAGCATTGCAATAGATTCCGCAAGCTTTTCCTCGTTCATCCCGTCTGTTCTGCTGAGAATTATAGAATTAGCGTGCTCAATCTGATTATTATAGAATTCTCCGAAATTTTTCATATACATTTTGCACTTTGTCGCGTCTGCTACTGTTGTAAAGCTATTTAGCACTATATCCTTTTCTCCTATGCCCTCAACAGCTTTTATAACGTCACTGAGCTTGCCTACTCCGGATGGTTCTATTATAATTCTGTCAGGGGCAAATTCGGCGAGCACTTTTTTTAATGCTTCGGCAAAATTTCCAACAAGACTGCAGCATATACAGCCGGAATTCATCTCCGTTATCTCTATACCCGCATCCTTTAAAAATCCGCCGTCTATTCCTATCTCGCCGAATTCATTCTCAATAAGAACTATTTTTTCCCCAGTATATGCTTCCTTTATAAGCTTTTTTATCAGAGTGGTTTTTCCTGCTCCTAAAAATCCTGAAAAGATATCAATTTTCGTCATTACTCTTTACCTTCCTTTTGTTTTATTTATATTGCATATGTCTCCCAGCCGTCTTTTCTCAATCTTACTGCGCTTTTATAACCGATTCCTTTTAAAAGAACACAGGTTTCTTCAAAATAAAAATCAAGAGATTCTGCATTATGAGAATCAGAATTTATCATAACCTGTCCGCCCTTTTCAAGGAAATACTTTAAAATAAAATAAGACGGATAAGGGTGCTTTTTTCTTTTTTTAAATACTGGTCCTGTATTTACCTCCATAACTGTTCCGCGTTCAGCAATATAATCAGCCGTTTCCAGCGCTGATTTTATATATTTTGGATTTTCCTCATCAACTGCACCGAATATAGTCAAAAGATCAAAATGACCAACAATGTCAAACGAATTTGTATTCAGATGAGAGCAAAGATTCTCATAATATGCCGCGGCATACATCGAGCTATCACCCCCAAAGCCTTCATTTATGCACTTGATCTGTTCATCTCTGGAATTATCGACAGGATAATATATCCCGTCTTTTCTAACATAATGTACTGAACCTATAACATAATCAAATATTGATGCATCTGTCTCATCAGAATAATAATCGAGTTCTATGCCGCATAACACATCAATTTTGCCTTTATAACATTTTTTGAGTTCTGAAATTTTTGAAATATAATCATTTATTCCGTTTTTTTTCATACAATAATCAGAATCGAACCAAGTATAGCTGTGATCTGAATATCCTATAGCCAAGAAATTCTTTTCTATTGCTTTTTTTACTATTTCTTCAGCAGAATCTATACCGTCTGAAAATAATGTATGCGTATGATAATTTGATTTTACCATGTGATCTCCCTGAATCAACTAAGGCGCTTTATATAAAAATTGAAATTTTTATTCCACTTGGATTTTAATTATATATTATATCATATTTTTAGTAATAGTGCAATATTTTTTCTAAAGTTTACATTTTCCTTCCATCATTTTCATAAAAAATTTAAAAAGCAATGAGGGATCCGCAAATTTGCCGTATTTTGGCATAAACTCGTGTGTCATCCTTTCAGGATGCCATTGCACTCCAATTATATTAAATCCGTATATGCCTTCAATCGTGCCATCTGAATGTTTTTGCATAATATGTAAACCGCTGCCCAAATCTCCACACCCTTGATGATGCGCGCTATTTACAGTCATAACGTCCCCATAAAGCATATGTGCTGGACTTCCCGGAATATTTATTACCGAATGTACCATATCCCCTTTACTATACATATGATCCTTTGCAGATTTTAAATGCTGATGCAATCTTCCTCCTGCAGCAACATTTATAAGCTGAACGCCGCGGCATATTCCCATAACTGGCTTTCCTTGTGAAATATACTTTTCAAGCAGAGAAAACTCAGACTTATCACGTCTCCTGTCTGGAGGATTAGAACCGCAATTTTCTTCGCCGAAATATGATGGGTCAATATCTCCTCCTCCGCATAGCACAAGAGCGTCATATCCCGGATCGCTTACTAGGTACCCTCCGCTTACATTAAATCCACAGGACGAAAACGCTTTAAAATAATTCTCTCCTCCGTCATTTGACAGTGAAAGTAAAATATTGTACTTACTTATATATGACACCTTCTTTAATTTAAATATTTATATTTAAATTTTAAAACCTAAGCCCCCGCAAAGCTTAAAAAACCTTACACGGGGGCGCTTAATATACTGCACGTTATAATTTATGATTTCTCTATAATTTTTATGTTTTCTGCCGGGATTCCCAGCTCATTCATAACTATTTCCTTTATTTGGGCAACTTCATATGTAAGCAGTCCTGTTGTCTCTACTACTATATTTATATCTTCTCCGCTTATTACTGCTATACAATTTTCGAAACCTTTTGCTTTTATAAGCGTTTCAATATTTGTTTCTGCCTCCATACTTGACGCTATTGCCGTCATGTCTTCAAGTGCTTTATTCTTGGCATCCGGCATGCTTTCTGAACTGTCAACTACCGTCTGCAAAAGCTCTAAAGTCTCATCTCTGCTGCGCTGTCTTTCTAAAGCAACAGATGAAAAATAACTGTCAATGTCACCTTCATCAGATACTGCTCCAGTATTTTCAGATTCGTTTTCAGTAATATTCCCTACATATGTGGCTTCTCCAAGAATTTTTGACTGATCGCCTGACACAGCAGAATTATATATGTATCCCCCTTCGTCGGCAGTACCGCTTTTCCTGTTATAATTCCAGTCGGCATACACCGATAAGCCGACTACAGCAACGCATGCAGCAAGTATTATCGGCTTCACCGCTTTTTTAGTTTTTGTATTTTTTTGTTTCTGCTTTTCCAAATCAATTTCCTCCCGTAACATATATTTTGGTTTCTGAAATATTAAGCGCCGTTGCAGCAAGCATAGTAACACGTTCTTTTATATCAGCTTCATCGCCTCTGTCACAAACGATTACTGCGCCTTTCACCTTAGGCGGAAGTCTTTTTACAATAACCGGGGTCTGCCCCTCGCCGGAAGCTCCGGTCAATACAAGCTGTTTTTCGCTTTTTATGTCAGTTTTGTCGGCAGTAACCGCTTCATTTACACTGGCATCGCTGAAATATACATTCTCAAACGTACTTTCAAGAGTTACCATTACGCTTACGTTGCCGCTTCCTACAACCTGCGATATTGCCTGCTTTAAACCTTCCTCAAGCAGTGCCGAATATTCTGATATTTCATCTGATACGCCAGTCTCTTCCGGCGCTGATTTGCTGTATCCTATACTTTCTATGACCGCAGGTGCACCAACCAGTAATATTCCTGCAGCAAGCAGTACTGTTATAAAGATTTTTTGCTTGGTTCCGCTGCCGTCAAAAATTCCGGTCATTTTTTTCAAAATTGTCTCCTCCGAATTTTTATCCATCTGTAATTATTTCAGGTATTTTTCCGGTAAGCTCCCTAACATATGATGACAGCTCACCGGTGTCGCAAGCATCTGAAATTTTTATTGTTACCGAGCTCACCTCCACTATAATTTTGTCCTCATTTTCTTCTACACTGAATTGTATGCCGATGCTGTCCGGCGATATTCCAATTTTTTGAAATATTCGCGATTTTAATGCCGTACACATCTCTGTTCTGGCATTTTCTATTATATATTCATCATAACTTTTTTCTATGTCCTCAAAAACATTTTCATCATATTCCTTAAAAATTCCTTCAGGCAACTCCTGCATTGAAAAAATCTTTGCAGTTCCCGGTATTATCGCCGCAACAAAACACAAAGACAATACTAACTTTACATATTTTCCTATTTCTGTATCATCTTCAAAAAAAAGCCCTATTATGCCTGATGCTATACCTGCACACATTATTGAAAATATGAATTCCTTCATTTTTCCCTCCGAATTCATAATATGCCTGCTGTAATACATATCATCGCCGCAAATCCTATTGTTGAAGCAAGCAATGCCGCATTAAGCACATTTAATATTCCGCCCGTGTCAGAGAGTATTGCAGCCTCAGTCTGACATCCGAGTGTCTTAGCTAAGCATGTGCAAATTATTATTTCGATCTTGAATACCAATATTGCTGCAATAGGAGGCAGACACACTGAAATTATTGCTGCTATCCCTGCTGCACCCGTTATACCTCTGACTGATCGAAGAGCTTCCGTTACGGTTTTTACGCTTTCCCCTACTAACCCTCCGACAAGAGGAATAAAACTTACAGATGCAAATCTTACCGCACGGAGGCCTATACTGTCTACTGCTTTTGCTATTACATTTTGGAAATGCATCACGGTAACTATAGCAGTCATGACAAGGCTTACCGAAAACACTGAAAATGTTCGCAGTGAACCTGAGATTCCGCGCAGGTCGACGCTCTTTCCCGATATACATGAAACAAGTGACAAAACAAATAGAATTTTTACACAAGGAAGAATAATTCCGGTAATTATATATTCAGCAGCCGTAAGAGTTACCGTTAAGCCTGTATATCCCACTTTAGCCGACGCTGGTCCATCTGCCGCACTCGCGGCAATAAGTGTAGGAGCGACCACCGTCATTACCTCACGAAGCTTTCCTGTGTATGATGACAAATTATCACATAAACTTTTTATAACCGAAAAACTATATCCTGAAAAACAAAGCACACTTACATAGCCGCCTATATCAAGTCCGCCGAAATTTATGTTGAACGCATTTATAACAGAAGCAATTATTATTAGTCCGACTAATCCGGCAAATATAGGTAGAGATGGATAAAATGTATTTTTTAAACTTTCAGTAACAAGTTCAAAAAGACTTTTTAAAGAAAACTTATCGTAAACCTCCTGTGCCTGTTCGGACAGCTTGTCTTTATCCATAAGCTGTTCAGGAGATACAGAATCTTCGGCAAAAACTGTAACGCATATGACAAATAAAGTAATTAATGATAAAAAAAGGCATATCGCTGTTTTTATGTATCTTTTCAATTTAAAAAATCCTTTACCTGTTCAAATAGTGTTTTTATTACCGGAAGCGCACAAAGAAGCACTGCGGTCTTTCCCACAAGCATCGCTTTCGACGCTAGTCCGTTTTCTCCTGCGTCACGGCAAATCTCTGACGCAAGTCTTGTCAATATTCCTATTCCGCAAACCTTTACAAGAACACCGGCATATGACGCAAATGCTGTTCCTGACGTCACTTCGCCAAAAAACTCTATAAAAGGCATTATGCTTAAAATGCAAGTTCCAACTACTGATATTGATATAAAAAGTGTCAGCAGTAGTGAAAACGGCTGTGCAGAATGTCTCATATACATGCTCAAAAAAGCACCTATTACACATACTGCAATAATTCGTGCAAATTCCATTGTTATAACCCGAAAATACTGCGTACTGCAGAAAAAAGTGAACCTATTTTTTCAACCAAAATCAACAGTACTACAACAACGCCTGCCAAGCTGACAAGAGACGACTGCTCGTCCCTGCCTGCACGTGAAAGAACTTGACATGCAACTGCAACAAGTATTCCGACTCCTGCAATTTTTATTACGGTATTTACATCCATCGCTGAATATTCCTTTCATATAAACATCACAAGTATAAATGCCCCGGCAATAATTCCAAGTTTCTTTGACAACAATGCTCTTGTCTTGTCATTCTCTCTTATCCCTGATATCCTATTTTCTACAAGTGAAATGTATTTTTCGCAAAGTCTTACTCCATCGCTCGCAAGCGGACATGCACCTATCTGCCCTGAAAAAGATACTATAAGCTCTCTTATTTCTCTATCGGCGATATATTCAGTACCTTTTTTCGTCATAATTTCATAAAATGCATTACATCCACCGTTCCTTAAATCATTCAAAAACCCGTTCCTTTCAAGCTCTCCGTCAGAAAAACTAGAATAGATTTTATTAAGAGGCATATTGCCGGCAGATATCATTATTTTTATATAAGTTATAAGCATTAAAAAACCGTCTTCTGCTGCTATTTTTCTTTTTATTCCCGTTGATATAAAAAAGCCATACAGGCACGCTGCTGCTGATAAAACTAAAGCTCCTATAATTCTCAGCATATTCTTATAGATCCTTCTCTTTCGGCATTTTTTATTATACATGTATGTTCTCTGCCGTTTAATGAAAGTTCACAGACAGTATTAAAGATTTTTCTTTCGAACAAAGATCTTATACCTTTTTTTAAAGATACATCTTCTATTCCGTTTCCATGACATGTTGCGGCAAAAGTGATTCCTCTGGTTGCCGAAGCGCATATCGCCTCTGCCTCTTCGTCACTTCCAATTTCATCACATACTATATAATCTGGAGCCATCACACGCGTGCATATTTCTATACTATATGCTTTAGGTAATGCTGATATTACATCGCAAAACCCTTTTTCAAATGCCTCCGGCAAATATATTTCCTCACGTTCATCGACTATGCACACTCTCGAAGCCATAAACTTACCCAGGCTGTAAAAACCTCCGGACAACCTTGAGGCAAGCGCTCTTAAAAAAGTTGTTTTACCATATCCCGGTGGAGAAACCACCAGTATGCCTCCTACTTTTTCGATTCCGTTTTTATCAATGTATCTTAGTAGTTCATCCGCTGCAGAAGCAACATGATGCGGCAATCGTATATTCAGCGAATTATACTTCAAAAAACCGCTTGGATCTCCGTCTTTTACAAGACCTTTCCCGCATACACCTATCCTTATTCCGGATTGAGAAATATAACCTTTTTTTAGTTCCTCCGCATGTGAATAAACTGATCCGGAACACATTTTAAACACTATATCTCCTATCGCTTTCTCATCCAAAATCAACGGCGATAAAACATTTTTCCCAAGCTTTCCATCGTCTGATATAATTAGGTTCTCTCCGTTGACAGTTAAAGACTGATACATGCCCGCCCGCAGTCTAATCTCACTTAAGCCAGAAAATTTTCCGCTTTTTTTTAACTCTCCGACCGCCGAGCATATGACGGTCGGAAGTTGTTTTAATATATTATCAAATCCTGATGCGTATGCTGTTTTAAACATCTTTTTTCCCTCTCGGTTTATCTGTTTTGATTTCTTTGTATATAATTGTATAACTCTACAATACGGTACCATGTTATTGAGTCTACTATTCCTGTATCTTCAAATAAATACAATCTTTGAAACTCATATATGGCGTTTCTTGTCTGACTTCCGAATATTCCATCTTCATCCAGCCTTGGAATATCACCGTAGTACTGCGCTATTGCATTTAAATACTTCTGAAGTAATCTTACGCTCTCTCCACTATCTCCCTGCTGAAGTGTACCTGGAAAGCTTTGACCTTCTTCAAGAGGTAACACAACACCTATTATAGATTCATATACAGAATACAGCGAATTCCATGTATCTTCAGTAGTCGTTCCTGTTTCCGGAAGCCCAAAACTTTTTTGAAACGATACAAGTGACTGATATGTTTGGGGGCCGAATATTCCATCAGCTTCCGCAGGCTGAACACTTTGATAAAATATGCTTATATACTCTAGAAGATGCTGCAATATATACACATCTTCTCCTTCGCTGCCCTGACTTAAAAGTACTGACGTATCCGCCTGATGAAAATCAGAACGCTGCCCCTCGCTTGTAAGCTCTGCGAGCTTTTTTACGGAAACATATACGATTGATATTTTATACCATGTAGCTTTTCCTACAACACCGTCCACAGTAAGATTAAATATATCTTGAAACACTCTTACCGCCGCATCTGTATCACTTCCGAAGACACCATTTGTATGCACGATAAGCGGTATAGCTGGATAATCATCTCCTATTCGGTTTAGCTGTCGCTGAATTATTGCCACATCATCTCCGACATATCCTATTGAGAGTGGTACTCCCCCATATGTTGATTCAATTCCCCTGATATTATCTGTGGATACAAGCTCAATATTTTCACCGTAATAATATCTTAATATCCCTATCGGCGTATACCCTTCTCTCGCAAGCTCAAATGATCCCCACTGTGTCATTCCCTCGCAAGTTGTATTTTGTCCGTCGCAATATGTAGCAAAAAGCGGTTCTTCAAACCCCATTCTCCTTATATATATATTAAATATTTCATCAACTATTCGTTCAATATTTCCATAAATATTTCTTCCGTTCACAAATGCCTGATCATATGCCGTACTGTTTGTTATCTGAAAAGGATATCCCTGACTTACATACCACTCAGTATATACTCTGTTTAGCGCTATTGAAATCTGTGCATATATATTTGCACGTATCGCACTTTCAGGCCATGTCGGATATATCTCACTTGACGCAACATTTTTTATGTATTCCTGAAACGGAAGAGTTACATTTTCTGTTTCCTCAGAAGGATCTCCCAAATGCACTGTTATTGACTCCGGTACATATACCTCTTCCGCTATAAACGGTTTAATCCTGTTATTCTGCGCCGATGCCGGTTCCTCGGCAGATATTGCGTTCTCTCTTTTTCCTCCTACAGACGGCTTCGGAATAAAATATACCATGGAATATTTGCCGGTATATATTGACTTGACAGTATTATTATCTATCAATTTCTGAGTGTAAGGTTCCAAATTAACTGGAAGTATGCTTTCCTCACGAGGAAAAATTTGAACTCCAAAAAAGAGTGCATCAAAATATCCTTCCTTTTCTACATATACATCGCACACTGTAAAAGGCGATATCTCGCTGTTTTCTTCATATGACACATCTGTATTGGGAGTATCTATTGTCATCCTTAAAGTTTTTCCATCTGCATCTGTTGTTAAACTTTGTGTATATCTTCCTTCTTTTATTCTTTTTTCCGTTTCTATCCCGTCATATATACCTTCTTCATTGTATTCCCTGACAAAAACACGTACTAATGCTCCTTTTATGGGCATTGCTACGCCGCCGCCCGTAACAACTATTTCTAAAAAGCCACGTTCCATCTTTTCACCTCTAACATATTTTGTCTGTATTAATATATGTGCTTAGTTTTTTTTATATGTATTTCTTTTTATGACAGCTTTCGCCCATGTCATTGTGAGATAATATTTACAGACAGCATTAGTTTTTCCTAATGCTTAATAAAAGCTTCAGAAGGTGCAGTTTATATTGAAGTTATATGTTGACATTTATCTTGCAGTAAATTTTGCTATTGATTTCCTTGTACTATGCATTACAGCAAAAATACTTAGTCTTAACAGCCGCATTTTGCGTCTAGTGTTGGCAGCCTTTGTAGGAGCAGCTACTTCTATAATACCCATACTTTTCCCAAGTGCTCTATTTTCAGCTTTAAATATAATCCTGTCGCCTGCTCTCATGATATACGTCACTTTTGGTAAAATGGGCATAGTTCAATTTTTTAAAACTTTCACTGTACTTTTTGGATGTTCCTTTGCGGCAGGCGGTATTTTTTCTTTTATTGCAGAAAACGTATCTATTATGAGAAGTCCAAAAGCACTTTTTGCTGCAAGTTTTGCTGTATTCTTCTTTTGCTTCTTTTTCTTTGACATTCTATCTTTTTCTTCAGATACAGATTTTGTTGATATAGTCATAACCGACAAAAATAAAATTAAGAAGCTTCGTCTTTTATGCGACAGTGGCTGTCTTGTCCGTGAACCAATATGTGGTACACCTGTAATTCTGCTATCCCCAAAAATATTTGATAATTTGTATTCTCCGGAAGAATATGAAAGCAGAGAAGGTGCCGTAAGGCTTGGGAAAAGGCTTGTACCAATCAAAACCGCTAATGGAAGCTCCATTATATGTGCTGTAAAACCGGAAAAACTTACATATATACATAAAAATACTGAATATCCCTGTAAAGCAATGGTCGGCAGATCAAATTCAGACAGTTTTGCAGGTGTTGACGGTATATTTCCAAAAACTCTTTTAAAATAAAATATATAATTTATTTAGTGAAATGGAAAGGAATGATCATTAAAATGAATATAAGAAACGGCGGTTTCCGTTCACTGATCTTAAAAATACTAATACGCATTTCCCACTCTGATGTAAACTATGTAAATGGCCCCGATACATTGCCGCCGCCATTATCGCCTGAGGAAGAAAATGAAATATTGGCGAAACTTGGAAAAAACGATGCTTTAGATAAAGAAATACGCTCTGTACTTGTAGAAAAAAATTTAAGGCTTGTCGTTTATATAGCAAAAAAATTTGAAAATACAAGAGTCGGTGTTGAAGATCTTGTATCAATAGGCACAATCGGTCTTATGAAAGCGATCAACACATTTAAGCCCGATAAAAATATTAAACTTGCAACATATGCCTCAAGATGTATTGAAAACGAAATACTAATGTACTTAAGAAAAAACTCCGGTACAAAGAGCGAAATATCTTTAGATGAGCCTCTAAATGTAGACTGGGACGGAAACGAGCTTCTTCTTTCAGATATTCTCGGAACCGACGGTGATGAAATTGATCGCGAAATAGAGGCTGAAGAAGAACGTAAGCTGATTTTTACAGCAGTTGATCATCTTCCTATAAGAGACAAACAAATTATTTGTGAAAGATTTGGCCTTTATCCCGGTGGAAAAGAAAAAACACAAAAAGAGGTGGCTGATCTTCTCGGCATATCGCAGTCATATATTTCGAGATTGGAAAAACGTATAATTGAAGACTTGAAAAAAGAAATAATTACTTTCTATTCCTAATAAGAAAACTCCGCTTTTAATAAAAAGCGGAGTTTTCCTATTTTATATTTTATAATTTTAGCATTTTAAATTCTTTTTTGCAAATACTATTGACAAATCACCAAGAAACTGATATAATAAAATGCGCTGAAACAAGTATATATGCTGATGTAGCTCAGTAGGTAGAGCGCATCCTTGGTAAGGATGAGGTCGCCGGTTCGACTCCGATCATCAGCTCCATTTTCGTCCGTAGTTTAGCAAGTGCTAAATTACGGACTTATTTTTTTAATAATAAAAAAGACTCCGTTTACACGGAGTCTTAAAAATTTATGATTTAGAGAATTCCCCACGGATCTGAAAAATCATTATCGCCATATACACTAACAGTTATTACATCGTTAGTTTCATATTCGATTATCTCTATATTTGGGCTTTCATAAATTTCTTTCATCAAGCAATACCACCTTCCAATAATAGTAAATTATATTATTTAAAATTATAATTTAATTGACAATGACTAAAATTTTTTGTTTTATCTCTGATACGGTTTTTACACCGTATCAGAGATAAAAATTTTAATTATCTCACTCTACTGCATCAGCAGCTTCAATAATTTCATTCATTTTAGCCAAAACGTCATCCTCAAGCGGTATTGTGCCGTCCTCATGTGCGGCAATCGCTGCCTTAGCAATATCATATACACTTGCTGCATAACGCTGGCCGTAGATATATGTATCGCCATCTTTAATATAAGTTACTACAGAGTAGCTTGACTTATAATTTTCAACTGCGATATCCGTAATGCATACAGTATATCTTACATATCCGTCGCCATCTTCATAAAGAAGCACTGCAGGAACAATTGCAGATTCTATAACTTTATCATTGTAATTATAAGAACCGCCTGCTTCAAGGAGATCTCCATCAAGCGCAACTGTCGGTACTACAACATAACCATATTCGCAACCAGGATATTGAGCCGCTAATTCATCTGTAAGTGTAGCAATAAATCTAAGTCCCTGCTTCTTTTCTGGAGTAGCAATTCTTATCTGAGCACCGTCAATTGTAAGACCGGAAGCAACAGATTTGCCAGCTCTTACTGTATAAACTCCATTAGCTTCAGGATAAGTGATCTTAAGATCAGCATCTGTTGAAGCACCTGTTTCATCTATACAAGCTTCTTTGTCAACCTTTACTCCGTCAGCAAAGAACTCAACAGGTGTTACTCCTGAATAATTAAAGCAGTAAGTAGCTGCATCACGCTCATCATAGCCTTCAAGTACAACAGCATTATTTGTATAGTTATGAACTATGAGTGCATCATAGCTGTCACAATACCCCGCAACTGCGTATACTGTGCCGAGGCTGCCGGATTTAACTTGAATATCTACAGATCCGTTTAATGTAAAGCGTCCATCAGATCCTGCATAGCCATCTCCAAGCTTGAAGCTGCTTACACTAGCACCATCAATAACAACACTGAGATTGCCATCCCATGTCCTTGTTGCACCTGAAGATATATAATACGGACCTGCCTGAATCTGATCTAAAGTTCCAGACTGAAGAACTATTTTCTGATCACCTGTCATGTTAGCATTACCTTTACCAGCATGTAAGGTAAGTTTCTGAGAACCTTCAGCTTTTACAACATCTTCAGCAAATGTAAGATCATAACCATTAAGACCTATGTGTTTGTACTGAACAAGAATTGATACAGAAATGTTCTTAAATATAGTGTCGGAGTTAATATAGAAGCCGTTATCAGTTTTAATAAGGCTGCTGGCAGAGCCGTCACCTTCAATAGTAAGCACGCCATCATATGCAGGGAAATTGATGCTAGATTCATAAATTGTACCAACTATATGGAGAGTAGCCTCACCGTTAACAAATGCTTTTAGTCTCTTTCCAGCAGCATCAAGAGTTTTTACAGCAGTTTCAGGCGAAATACCATCATTAGCATCATTACCATTTGCCTGGTCATAATAAATCACTGAATCAACAGGAATACGGTGAGATATAAGTGAGATTTCTCCGCCTTCAAGAGGGAGATTATACTTATCGCCCGGGAAGTATTTTGTATCAGAGCCATCTACTGTCCAATAAAGAAGAACAGTATCTTCAACAACATCTCTACCAGGGAATGTAAATACATATCCGCCTGCATAAGTTTCGCTCTCAGCATCGTCATAGTTTACAGTAACAACACTGTCAGAAGTAAACTGTATCGTTGTTTCGCCCTCTTTAAGGGTTATTATACCTGAGCTTTCGTATTTTGTTGTTCCTTCGGAATCATCGACATTTATTACGTATCCTGCCGGAATAGTAACATTAACTTTTCCGAATTCAGCAGTCTGAACGTCTGCACCTTCAGGAAGTATAGGAGTTCTTACTATATACTCTGCGCCGTTATTTGTATATGTTCCGGAACTATGCGTCTTAACCACAGCATTAGTTTCGTTAAGAACTATCTGGAGGCCATTAAGAGTAGTATTTACGGTAGGTTTAAATCCGCCGCGATAGATATTAAACTCTGTTGGATTCTTGTTTACTGTTACAAATGTTTTGCCAGCTACAGCAACATTTATATTACTTTCAGCATCTCCGCCGAGAGCAATTCCTTGATCCTGAGAGAATGTAGCGTTTGGTCCAACAGTAATATTTAAATCACCGGATACTGTAGCATCGCCCCAGTCAGCAATAGTAATAAACTGCATTGCACCATCCGTAACGATAGTAGGAGATGCAGCAGAACCTGTCTCAACCTGAGTTCCGGGGTAAGAATTACCAGAAGCTCCGTTACATGAGAACACATACCCAGTTCCTATAGTAAGGTTTGTCTTAACAACAAACGGAACATTGTTGGCATCACTATTATTG
>CALWBE010000032.1 GCA_944375955.1 uncultured Clostridia bacterium
CGTCATAACGAGGTGGTATTGTTCCTTTTTTGATTGACATGAAAATTCCTCCTGTGATTTTGGATTTGTTTGTGTCCATTCCATTATATCACTCTTTTTTCTGTCCATCAATTCTGGGAAGGTGGCAGTTAGAGAGTACGGCAGAGCTTTTTATAAGCGAAACAGCGAGAAAAGAAGAGCGTATAGCAGAAAATATAACGAAGAGCATCGTGTAGAAAGACGAGCATATAGCAAAGCCTATTATGAAAGAAAAAAGACAGAAGATCCGCTTTACATCAAGAAGCAGAACGAAAGAAACAAAAAGAACAGAAGGCTTAAAAATCCTGTCAGTCTTGTGCCTGCGGTAATGGGGACTACAGCATTAACTGTCAAGAACCCGTTTCGTACAAGAAAAATTCTCACAGAGGCGGAGCAATATGAGCGATTGGTAAGAGCTTGTAAAAAAACTTTGAATGAATACCTATATCGCAGCCTTGAAAGAGATAAGGAACGAAACTCCGACCGAATAGATGATTATTTTACAAAATTTCCATATGAGCTGTATGGCGAGCGAGCAATAAAGAAGCGACTCGGATGGTTTGGAATACATAAAAACAAGGCGATGTATGATGATTGCTTTGATGCCGGAGTTATGGCGTATATGTACAGCATTCACCGTTGCGGTGCAAGTGGCTATGATTACTTTTTGCCTTACTTATATAAAATGATACGGATTTACATTCTGTGTGCATTGATAATATATAACGATTCAAGGAACATTTGCAAAATCAACGGACTAAAAGAGATAAACGTCAGCAAAGAAGAAAATATGCAAAGATATTAAAAGAGATTTGTCCGTAACAGCATTTTGTTTTTTGAGATATTCCAAATCAGCAGTTCTTGATATGCCGAAATGGAAGTCCTTGAACATATCTCTCCGTTGATATTGGTAAGACAAGTTTTTTGCTCTAATTGTCTGCATGTTTAATTCAACACTTAACACTAAATTTCCTCCAATATACTCTGTTGCTACTTTCTTATTATAGCAACGCTCGTCCTCGATACAACGTTATGATTATCTCCGCAATTCCTCCAAGGGTTTATTCCTGCAAGGGAAACGCGGAGACTTCTTTTTCTCTCTGAAAGAAAACTTAACAAAAAATCAAGACAAAATTCCTGCAAAGAGAAAATGGGAAAATCTCACCCTTATTTAAGTGTATTTTCACATCACCTCGTCACCCTCCACACTAGTGCGCACTTTTTGCAAATTCGTGATTTTGCAAGGCTCGGAAAGTGCCGTATTTACAGGGTTTTTCGGCGGTTTTAGGGTAACGAAGTAATTGCAAATTTCATCCTCTGAAAAAATGCGTATTTTGCAAAAACTTCTTCAGCCTTAACATAGGATTTTTCCATAAAAATACTCTCGGAAATTTTCGTTCCGAGAGTAACTTTTTGCCTAATGAAGCATTAGCAGATTATCAAAACCAGTCGATAGGAATACTTGTTTTCTCTGGCATAATTTACCGCTTCCCATTCATATTTCTGCCAGTGAAAATGTTCCAGTATTTCCTTAAAATGAACATACCATCCGTCTGCTGAATTCCATTCATAAAACTGATAGAACTTCTTTTCTTCATCAGACAACTCTAAATATTCTTCTGCAGAAAGACATTCATATATATCGTCTATTTCACCGGTCTGATATAAGAACAAGGTGTTTTTTTGAACATACCCGCAGAACTCTTTTAATGATTTGTCTTCAGGAAAGCATGAACTCATAGCATTAGGTGTTACCGAAAATGCCAAGAAATATTCTGAGTCCTTGAACATTCCCTTTACTTCATCGGAAAGTTCTGCATGTTCAAGACGACTGCCTATCTCTTCGATTTTGTCTGCTGTTTCGTGAAAATACGACCGAGAGCCATTCCAATAAGTTTCGCTTATTAATTCCTTGTTCTTTTCTATATTTTTGACTTTATTATTTATACAAATCCATTTTCCGTCTACACATACATCAGTGTACATATAGTAACTGCTTGACATATTATATCAACTCCTTTGCTTTAGCGGCAAGATAAAGAGGAATGTTTATAATATATCCGTCTTTTCTGTAACCTCTTTTTGAAAAGCGTATAGCACATTCCGGCTGATGTTCGGAAATATATTTCTTGAATGAAGGTGCAGATTTATCTTCTCCGCCCTTAGCTTCAATGGGGATAATTTCAGTTCCGTGTTGGAGTAAAAAGTCAATTTCTCTGCTATTATCCGAATAATAACGAGGTTCTATTTCAAACTGTCCTTTTAACTGCTGTAAAACATAATTTTCTGTAAGCTGTCCCTTGAACTGATAATCGGTTTTCAAAAGAATAGCACTGTTATCAATGCCTGCCATATGTTTTAACAGCCCTGTATCAAACACAAACAATTTGAACTGATCAAGCTTATCGAATGCCGAAAGAGGGTGCTCAATCTTTGATACATTGTACACACGGTTAAGCATTCCTGCCGATACAAGCCATTCTATAGCTTCTTCAAAATCTCTTGCCCTGCCGCCCTCACGAACTGCACCGTACATAAATTTCTCGTTAGACTTTGCGAGCTGTGCTACAATACTTCGGAATACCATAAGTATACGACCGCTGTTGACTTTGCCGTTGTGCTTTGAAAAGTCGTTTTCGTATACTTCGATAAGTTCCTTTTGTATTTGTGATACTCTTGCCGGATCCTTGTACTTAATCCAGGATGACACACACTCGGGCATTCCGCCGATGATAAGATAATAGTTATATGCTTCAAGAAGCTTTGTGTGGAAATAATCCTCAATAAGCTGTTCTTTTTTTATTCCGTTGTAATACTCAAAGAGCATCGGATCTGTAGCCTCAAGGAACTCGTCGAAGGTTAAAGGATTGATGTCAAGAAGATTTACCATACCGACAGGGTACGACTTGGGTTTGGCAAGAAGTGTACCAAGCAAGCTTCCTGCCGCCATAACGTGATATTCGTTTGCTTTTTCCTTGAAATATTTAAGCGTATTGAGTGCTTCGGGACATTCCTGAATTTCGTCAAAAATCAGAAGAGTTTCCTCCGGCAGAATTTTTTGTCCTGCAATCATAGAGAGCATTTCAACAATACGATGCGGATTTTTATTAGCTTCAAATATAGATTTCAGTTCATCCTCTTCATCAAAGTTGAGATAAACAAAGTTCTTATAATATTTTTCACCGAACTCTTTCATAAGCCAGGTTTTGCCAACCTGACGTGCACCGCGTATAACAAGTGGTTTGCGTTCTTCGTTATTTTTCCATTCGATCAAGGCGTTTATAGCATTACGTTTCATAAAAACACCATCCTTTCAATGTGGCTGAATATAGTATAACACATTTTTCTTAAAAAATCAATAAGGGTTTTACACATTTTTCTGACTTTTATAACATGCTTTTCACACATTTTTTGTCGAGTAATGTAATGAACTTTTGAGAAGCGTTAAAATGAAAATAACGGCTATAAAAACAAGCACTTATCATCACTTAAGCGATTAAATGAAAATAACAGCTCAAATTTTGTGCTTTTATTTCAATTTTTGACTAAAAATTGAAATAAGGCTCGCCCTGATAGAGCTGTTATGCAATTTTAAGTACAGATAAGTATTATTGAATTTGGAAATTATATATAAATATTTCCACAGTACTCTTGGCAAATTACTTCTGTACAAGTATAGTCGAAACAAAACTTTGCTTTTTACAAAATACACTTTCAATGATTTTGTTTCTGTGATATAATATCTTAAAATCAATTTATAAAAACGAGGTTCGTTATGAGTTTAATAAGTTTAGCAAGTGGTAAATCGTTGTGGCGCGGCTACGAATATTACACCGGCAAGCGTGTTTACATGAAAATGAAAAAAGGCGAAAATGAGTACACCGGTAAGGTTATCGGCAACGGACAAACATATGATGTTCACATTGATTTGGAGCATCCAAGAAAATCAAAATGCAACTGTCCTCACGCTGACGGAAAGCGAATTATATGCAAGCATATGGTCGCTCTTTATTTTGATGCCTTTCCCGATGAGGCAGATGCTTACATAAAAGAGGTTGAGGAATATGAACAAGAGCAGGAAGAACTGCAAAACGAACTTGATGATAAAATCAGAAAATATCTGAACAAAGCATCAAAGGAGCAGTTGAAAGAAGCTTTATATAATCTTCTGTACGAATGCCCTGAGTGGTTGTTTGACAGATTTGTGTATGAATACATAGACTAAAAGTATTGTTTTGAGAATGACCAAAATTAACACCTTGTACATTGACATTACGACTCATTTGTGATACAATAAATACAAACAGTAGGAAACAATTTCTGCTGTGAAAAATCTCATATGTGGGAAGCGGTTTTACGTGGGAAATCCGTGGGAAATGAAATTTTGAGAAATTTCAAACCCCCTGTATTTACGGGAAAAACCGACACTTTCTAATCAGATGTTCGTGACGAAGCTCGACACGGAAAAGGCTTTGAGGGTCTTTTGAAGAGATATTTTGGATAATCGTAAATACGATTAAATACAAATAGATACTCTTGAAAACCCAGTAAACAAGCCACTTTCAGAGGTTTGGTCACGAAACACGGTTAACTAATCTTAGTTAATCGTGTTTTTCTGTATCTAAACGTATCTCA
>CALWBE010000033.1 GCA_944375955.1 uncultured Clostridia bacterium
GCCCACATCTATGGTTGCGGCTACCTTAACGGATAGCCGCGCCCGCTTACGCCCTGTGAAAGTATCTTTTCGCACGCTGACGGCGCGAGCGTCGCTCGACACGAAACCGTAGTTCTTTGCTCCTACGCTTGTTATCGCACGAAAATCTATCTTTCTCGGATGCAAAATGCGCTATAAATACGATACGTTAAAATATCGGTTTTGATATGTAACTATATTTTTTCTTTATTTTGTCTCACGCCGTTCTAAACGTAATCGAGACTTGCGCACCCTGCTTGCTAATGCAAGAAAGGTGCGCTATCCCTCCGCTTCCGCCAAGCAAAAAAGAGCCCGAAACAGGCTCTTTTTTGCTTGGCGGCGAGTTATATCCTTTGTACGAACTTTAAAAAAATTACATCAATATAGCTTGAATAACTTAAAAATAATCGCTATGATGCTTTAAAAAATATATCAATGTGCGGAAATATAATTGCTTTGTCAGGAGATGTTCAGCGCAAACTTTTAACATCTCGACTTAAGGATTAGTAAAATTGTATTAAGGAAAAGCAATAAAATGTTGTATTGAAAATCAATGCGAATCCCATACTGTGATATGGGGATTATGTAATTGCGATAAATCATTATTCTCAATTACAATACCGACTTTATGTTTTGCCCTTGTCAAAGCGACATAGCATTTACATAATGTTAATGGAGAATCTATATATTTAAAATCATTTAGTAAAAAAGCCTGTTTTATTTTTTTTGTCGGATATATGAGTACATTTTCATAAGTAGAACCTTTTGATTTACCAAAAGTCATTACTTTGAATGTATTATTTATACATGTCTTTGAATTTAATCGAAGTTGCACAGTCTCTTGCTCTTGCTGTAAAAATGTTGATATATTTTGTTTTAATACAAAATAAAGACCATCGCCTTCTGTAAATTGTGAATTTGAATGTGATTGGGCAAAACTAGGGAACATCTTTGATGCATATATAATAATACTTTCTGGACATCTATATGAATTATTTAATGTTGTTGAATCTACTTCACAATATTTTTCACATTCATTTCGAATAAAACCCTCCTTATCATTTTCATATTTTTTATTTTTTCTAGAAAAATGTGTAGTATAAGTTTTTTGTCTTGGATCGCCAACTAACGTAATTGTAAAACGATTTTGCATAAGAACTTTAACAATTTCCAAATCATAGCCCGCAAAATCTTGAAATTCATCAATATATATCTTTTTAAACAACCGGTTAAGACGATTTATAATTTTATCCTTTCTTTCAATTATTGTATTGTAAGCGAGCAATGCGATTTTATCAGAATAAATTCTATTATTACTGTCTAAATAATGATTTTGAGATTGTTGATTAGTATATGGTGCAGATTGATAAGATACCAAATTTATTCCTTTAATATCGGTATTGATATAAGGCAACAAAAATGGATTTATTAAATGTCTTAGTTCAAAAGTAAACCATGGAAGAATTTCTACATTTGCTGGAATGAAGCCGTTAATTTTGTAAAATTTGCGCCTTATTTCATCGCAGTTTTCATCAGTAAATGTGGTAATTAATATTGAATCAGAAGACTGCAATGAGTCTTTTACTATTTTTGTTGTTTTCCCGCTTCCTGCACATGCAATTATAAATTTATTTTTCATTATATACACCGATAGAATCTAATATGTATTGGGGATAATTTATCTTCTCAGTACTTTTAAATATTTTCCAGGCTACATCAGTTTTATTCTTAATCATATAGTGTAATAGATCCTCTTCAGTAGAATAAGTTTTATTCATAATATTGTTAAAGATAGCAAGAGAATTGGCTCGTAACAATTCGGGTTCTAAAGTATTAAGATTAGGAACCGAATCTTTGCTTATATTTGTGTCCGAATGCTTTACTATAGTTTTAGAATAACATATTTCAATGTTTGGAAGGTCACAATAATCTTTGTATTTTCCTTTTAACGCTTCTACATTACCATCATTGTCTGTTACTATACATGTTGTCAAATTTAATTGTTTTGCTATTTCTAAAAATCGTAAAAACGATAAACCAACTGAGATAATATCAATTCCATCATCAATTGGCAATTTACCGTATTTATCTTTATAAGCACGTTGAATAATCAATTCATCTGAATCGCCTTCAACAAGAATTGATTTATCACACAATAAAAACCTTAAAGTATCGTAACCGGATTTTTTTTCGAAAAATTCCGTTGTGTCATCACTAATATCTTCAAAAGATATACAATTCGTGCAGCTGATTAAAAGTAAATTGTTTAATCCTAGCTTATTTAAAACAAAACTACTGTGCGTTGTAATAATAACTTGAAATTCACTTAGCTTCGTTTTAATAAATGATAATAGTTTATTCAGATTGCCATAAGCAAGATGACATTCTGGTTCTTCTATCATTATAATACCCTTGTTTTTAGTGCTTTGATTAGTAAAAGACAAATAAGTTTTTATTACACATTGTTCCCCTTTGCCGATATGTTCAAAGGGTATTTCATTTACTTTTGTTGAAATTAAGTTTTCCCATGAGGTTTTGGAAACGCTTAATACGCCAAGAGATACATTCTTGTCTTTTAATTCTTGATTTTCTAAAATCTTTTCATTAATTTTATTAACAGTATCATTATTTACTAAATTATCAAAAACTTTTCTTTGAGCTTGTGACATTTTTACTGATGCGTCATCATCAAAAAATTCTTTAATAATTTTAGAAGTGTATAAATTATTTGACGAGAAATTATCGGAGTCAATCATTAATCCTTTAAGGCCTATAAATCTATTATTATAATAATCTCTCCGAGCGAAAGAACGCCAACGAATTTGATAATACTCTATAGGTAGGCTATCAATTTCATTGTTTTTAATCATAGTTGAGTAGGCTTCTTTATATTTTTCATCAAATTCGATGTAAAAAGTAAAACCATCTCCAGTGCTACCATCGGGAGTATCATCACCATTACATTCGGCAAAAGAATCAAAATAAACAGAAATTTCAATTTTAGGAGGGTCTTGTTTTTCTTCAGTTTTTAAGCTCGCCAGATACGCATCAACACAATTTTTATTAAAAATATCTTGATTTAGAATTTTTAAAATATTTTTACCTTGATAATAGCCTGTTAGAGCTAAATTAAGGGCTTCAAGTATTGTTGACTTGCCAACACCATTATTGCCAACAATTATTGAAGTGTTGCTAAATTTAAAAGTTCTTAATTCAGAAAAAAGTTTAAAATTTTTTATACATAAACTTGTTACTTTCATCAGTTTACCCTCTCCCATAATCATTAATTTAAGTGTATCATATTTTGTAAATATTTGTAAATTCCTTTTTCACCAATTTAGTAGAATCTAAAATATAAGAAAATTAATTTATATTTACGTCTATTCTTTTGACATTCGACAAGTATATTTTGTATAATAAGTAAGAAAAGTAATACTAATTATATCAAAGGAGTGTATTATGGAAAATTTCCCTGAAGGTAAGTTCCTGACTACGGTAAAAATCGGTCCCAAAGGACAAATTGTCATTCCCAAAGAGGTACGGGATATGTTTTCGCTGAATACTGGTGATTCATTACTTTTAATGGCGGACAAAGGACAAGGTATCGCCTTGCAGCCGTTTTCTTATATGGAAACGCTTTGGAATGCCGTTAACAATGTTAAAAACGGAGATAAAGAGAAAAAATGAATGCGCTAGAAGTAAAAGAATTGACGAAAGTCTATCCTGCATTTACACTGGACAAAGTAAGTTTTTGTGTGCAGCAAGGGCATATTTCCGGACTTATCGGAAGAAACGGAGCAGGGAAAAGTACGACAATTAAAGGCATTTTGCGTCTTATCAAGGCAGAAGGAAACGTCTCTGTCTTTGGGAAAGATTTTCTTAAAGAGGAAATGGCTGTTAAACAAATGATAGGTTATGTCGGAGGCGGCTTTCGATATTATCCTATGAATACGCTTACCGCAATACGCAAAGCATACGCGCCTTTTTATCCGACTTGGAATCAAAGTA
>CALWBE010000034.1 GCA_944375955.1 uncultured Clostridia bacterium
CGAGCCTCCTTTGTTGCTTTTTTGTTGTGGTGACTTAACTGTAACACATTTGGCTCTCAATTGCTATTATTTTTTTACTTTAACATCTCTTTTTTTCTTGGTGTAACACATCTATTGTAATCCTACATATATTATACAATAAAAATTTCAAAAACTCTTGACAAAACTGTTAACTTGTGTTATTATAATTTTTGTTCACTGAACTATTTTATATTTACAATTTTATTGCCGAATTGTGTAAAGGTAGCACGACAGACTCTGACTCTGTTTGTGAGGGTTCGAATCCTTCTTCGGCAGCCATAATATATAACCCGGAGAGAAAATCAGCTCCGGGTTATTTTTTTATTTAACGTGTAATTTTACAGTTTGTATACGTAATATTGTTATTTTTTAATATTATATAATTATTTCGAATTTAATTTTGCAATTTTTTGTTTCTGCCGGCAAATATGCCGGCTGTTTTATTTTAAAAAGGGTTAAGATTTTCAAAATAATTGATCTTAAAGCTGAAAATAAATAATTTTGACTGAAAATGATTGGAAAACAAATTTTTTTGAAAGAAAATGATAGAAAATGCTTGACAATGACTTAATTATATGCTATTATATGATTGAAAATAAAAGAATTTGCATTTACCGTATATAAAAGGAGAAATAAAAAATGCTTACCGAGAAAAGGCATTCGCAGATCTTATCGATCCTGGAAGTAAAAGAATCAGTTACCGTTTCCGAACTTGTAGAAGAACTCAGAACATCGGAATCCACAATTCGTAGAGATCTTGCTTTTCTTGACAGAAATAAATGGCTTAAGAAAGTCCGCGGAGGTGCAGTGAAATCTGAATCCGGCATAATACTGACAGAACCGAATGTTCCGGATAAGAAAAAAATTTTTGTATCTGAAAAAGAAATGATAGCAAAATACGCGGCATCCACAATAAATAAAAGTGATTTTGTTTTTATCGATGCCGGAACTACAACAGAAAAAATGATTGGGTATATAAACGAAAAAAAAGCGACATACGTTACAAACGGATTCAATCATGCACGTCTTTTGGCAAAGCGGGGTATGAAAGTACACCTTATGGGAGGGGAAGTAAAAGAGTCTACGGAAGCAATAGTTGGAGTATCCTGCCTTGAAATGCTTAGAAAATTTAATTTTACAAAATGCTTTCTCGGAACAAATGGGATTTCATCCGAAAGCGGATTTACGACTCACGACATTGAAGAAGCAAGCGTAAAGCGCTTGGCAGCAGAAAGAAGCTATGTAACATATATTTTGGCTGATCACAGCAAGTTTGACAAAACTGCGGCGGTAACCTTTGCGGATATCTCAAAAGCCTGCATTATAACAGATTATGTAACAAATAATAAATATAATTCGCTTACAGTTATAAAGGAGGTATGCAAATGATCTATACACTCACACTAAATCCGGCGATCGATTATGTGGCTCATGTTGGAAAACTTACTTCCGGAAGCATAATGCGCAGCGAATATGAAAACGTATTTTTCGGAGGCAAAGGAATAAACGTTTCCACTATACTTCACGAGCACAAAATAGATACAGTTGCGATGGGATTTATTGCCGGGTTCACCGGCAAGGCAATCGAGCACGGATTAAATGAAAAAGGTATAAGCACCGATTTTATTTATCTTGACAACGGATTTACACGTATCAATGTAAAGATCCGCGCAGAAACCGAAACAGATATAAACGGAAAAGGTCCGCATATAAGTTCCGAAAATCTTTCTCAGCTCGTCAACAAACTTAAGATGCTGAATTCCGGAGACACCCTTGTATTGGCAGGAAGCATTCCCCCTTCTGTTCCCGATGATATTTATGAAAACATAATGAAAGAACATTACGGCAAAAACATAAATTACGTTGTAGATGCAACCGGAAAATTGCTTTTAAACTCGCTTAAATATAATCCTTTTCTTATAAAGCCTAATACAGATGAGTTAGGAGAGATATTTTC
The DNA here is from genome assembly GCA_944375955.1 of uncultured Clostridia bacterium. GTDB lineage: Bacteria > Bacillota > Clostridia > Oscillospirales > CAG-382 > UMGS1052. The sequence goes on from CALWBE010000034.1 coordinate 1,979, forward strand.
AGTAAATATTACTACAACTGAAGACGCATGCAAATATGCTTTAAAGCTTAAAGATAAAGGAGCCCGCAATGTGCTTGTGTCAATGGGTGGAAACGGAGCAGTTCTTTTAGACGAAACCGGCAAAGAACATTATATGCCTGCATATAAAGGAAAAGTCGTAAACACTGTAGGTTCAGGCGATTCAATGGTAGCAGGCTTTATTGCAGGATACGAAAAAACAGGCGACTATGAATACGCATTAAAACTCGGAACCGCGTCAGGCAGTGCAACGGCATTCAGTGAAGGGCTGGCTGATATAAATAAAATAAATCAATTATTAAAACAAGACGGGAGGAACAACAAATGAGAATTACCGATTTACTTTGTAAAGAAAGCGTATCTTTGGGGATCAAATTAAGTTCAAAATCAGAAGCAATCGAAAAACTGATTGATCTTCATGACGCTGCGGGCAATCTTACGGATAAAAACAAATACCGTGAAGATATTCTTGCGCGTGAACAGCAGGGATCAACGGCAGTCGGCGACGGAGTAGCTATTCCTCACGCGAAATCCGAAGCCGTAAAAAAACCGGGACTTGCAGCTGTTACAGTTCCCGGCGGAGTTGATTATTCTGCGCTTGACGGAAAACTTTCAAATATTATATTTATGATAGCCGCACCTAACGACGGGAATTTCCATCTTGAAGTTCTGTCGCGCCTAATGGTTCTCTTAATGGATGAGAAATTCCGTGAAAATCTGCTTGCAGCAAAAAATTTTGATGAATTTATAAGCGTTATCGATAAAGCCGAGTCGGTAAAATATCCGGAAAAGCCCCAGGAGAAAGCAACAGACCAAAAATACAGAGTTCTTGCTGTTACTGCCTGCCCGACCGGAATAGCTCATACTTATATGGCAGCCGAAGCGCTTGAAAAAGCCGGGAAAGAGCTGGGGATTCCGTTAAAAGCTGAAACAAACGGTTCGGGAGGAGCTAAAAACATACTTACAGCTGAGGAAATTGCAAATGCAGACGCCATAATCATTGCTGCAGATAAAAGCGTTGAAACAGAAAGATTCGACGGTAAAAAACTTATAAGCGTTAAAGTTTCGGACGGTATAAAAAAGCCTCAGGAACTCATAAAACGCGCATTATCTGCAGAAACTCCGATATACAGATATTCCGGTATAAAGAATTCTGATTCTGCAGGTGATGAGGAAAGCTTCGGCAGAAAAGTTTACAAGCACTTAATGAACGGCGTATCAAATATGCTTCCGTTCGTAGTAGGCGGAGGAATATTCATTGCACTTGCATTCCTTATAGATACAATGCTTGGTGCTCCTCAGGATTCCGGATTCGGAACAAATACACCGGCAGCTGCATTTTTCAAGACGATAGGCGGAGTAGCTTTCAACTTTATGATACCTATTCTGGCAGGATATATAGGAAAATCCATCGCTGACAGACCCGGCCTTTTGGTAGGCTTTGTAGGAGGATATCTTGCAACAACCGGAGCTACATTTACGAATGTCGGCGGCGATATACCATCGGGATTTTTAGGAGCTTTATTTGCCGGATTCGTCGGTGGTTATTTGATGCTCGGATTAAGGAAAATATGCGACAAAATGCCTAAAGCACTTGAAGGTATAAAACCCGTACTTATATATCCGCTTGCCGGACTCGGCATGATAGCAGTCATAATGTGCGCGGTAAACCCAATTATGGGATATATAAATTCCGGACTTACAAATATGCTTAATTCCATGGGTGATACAAGTAAAGTACTTCTGGGTATAGTTCTCGGAGCTATGATGTCTATTGATATGGGAGGTCCGTTCAACAAAGCAGCATATGTATTCGGAACCGCTGCAATAACTTCAGGCAACTATGATATAATGGCATCCGTAATGGTAGGAGGTATGGTTCCTCCGATAGCGATAGCGCTTGCAACAACATTCTTTAAAAATAAATTTACCGAAGAAGAAAGAAAAAGCGGCCCCGTCAACTATATTATGGGACTCAGCTTTATCACTGAAGGAGCAATACCTTATGCCGCAAGCGATCCGTTAAGAGTAATACCTTCATGCATGATAGGTGCCGGTATTGCCGGAGGACTTTCAATGCTTTTCAAATGCACGCTTATGGCGCCTCACGGCGGAATATTCGTATTTGCAGTTGTAGGAAACTGGCCTATGTACCTGCTGTCTCTTGTAATAGGCTCTGCAGTCAGCGCAATACTTCTCGGCATTATAAAGAAAAAAGTTAAATAATTACAAAAGGAGATTTTGTCATAATGGTATCAAAAAAACTTACCGTAACAAATTCGCAAGGCTTTCACATGCGTCCGGCAATGACGTTTGCAAACGCAATGGGCAAATATCCGTGTGAAATATCAATAAAATTTAACGGATCTGAGACAAACGGAAAAAGTATAATGAATATTATAGCCGCATGTATTAAATGCGGCGCCGAAATTGAGATTGTCTGTGACGGAGAAAAAGAGCAAGAAGCATTAAACGAAGCCGTAAAAATGATTGAAAGCGGATTCGGAGAATAAAAAAAGCAAACGACAGTCGAACCGTATGATAAAAGCTGTACGCTTCGGCTGTCGTTTTTTTAAAGGAGGAAGAAGTTATGCTGAAAGGAATAGGTGTATCAAAAGGATACGGTATAGGCAGAGTAGTAATAGCAACCGAATCCGATATCAGCTATGTTTCTGCCGAAAACTGCGATCCGGCAGTGGAGCGGGAACGTTTCAACAAAGCGCTTGAAATATTTTTTGACAAAAATACGAAACTTGCTCAAAAAGTAACCGAGACAGTAGGTGAAAAAGAAGGAGAAATAATCACGGGACACATAGTTATGATGCAGGATCCGTATATGCGTTCCGAGATAGAAAAAAGCATAGATGAGGGACACTGCGCCGAAGCTGCGTTTGAAGGAGTATGCAATACTTTTATAGATATGTTCTCATCTGTCGACGACGAGTTTACAAAGCAGCGGGCAGTCGATGTAAAGGATATAAAGACAGAGATTTTAGGTATTCTGACAGGAACAGAAACCGTAGATCTTTCAAAGCTGAAAAAGGGTACGGTAGTTGTTGCGAAAGAGCTTACTCCGTCAATGACGGCATGTATTGACAAAGACAATGTAGTCGGAATAATAACCGAGATAGGATCAAAAACATCGCATGCGGCAATATTGGCAAGAGCAATGGAAATACCGGCGGTTTTAAGCGTCGCAAATGCTACTGAAGAACTTAAATCGGATGAAGTAGTAATAGTAAACGGAATGACAGGAGAAATAATTCCTAATCCAACAAATGAAGAAAGCGCGCTTTATCTTCAGAAACGGCTTGAATATATTTCCGAACGTGAAGCGCTTTCTCGTTTTGTAGGACTGCCGACATGCACCGAAGACGGTATAAAGGTAGATCTTTTCGGCAATATAGGCACTCCTGAGGACGCTGAAAAGATATGCGAATATGACGGGGAAGGGATAGGACTGTTCAGGACAGAATTTCTTTTCATGGACAGAGATTCGGCTCCGAATGAGAATGAGCAATTTGAAGCATATAAAAAAGCCCTTCTTGTAATGAAAGGCAAACAGGTAATAATCCGTACTCTTGATATAGGCGGAGATAAGGATATTCCATATATGGGATTAAAAAAAGAAGAAAACCCCTTTTTGGGATTCCGAGCAGTACGGTATTGTCTAAAAAACACGGATTTATTTTGCACTCAGCTGAGAGCTCTTATAAGGGCAAGCCATTACGGAAATCTTTCGGTAATGATACCTCTTGTAACAGGGATTGAGGAATTAAGAGAAGTAAAAAAGCTGATGAAAAAAATCATGCAGGAGCTTGATAAAGAAGATATACCGTATGACAAAAATATAAAAGTCGGCGTTATGATCGAAACTCCTGCAGCTGCGATAATCGCAGATATACTTGCGAAGGAAGCGGACTTTTTCAGTATCGGGACAAATGACCTAACCGGATATACACTTGCCGTCGACCGAGGCAACGCAAACGTAGCATATCTTTATTCCACTTTTGCACCATCTGTACTGAGGTCGATAAAAAATATAATAGCAGAAGCCAAGAAAGCGCACATACCTGTAGGAATGTGCGGAGAAGCGGCGGCTGATCCGATGATGATACCTTTGCTTATATCATTCGGACTTGATGAATTCAGCGTATCAGCCACATCAATACTTGCTACGAGAAGGGAAATATCACGCTGGACAAAAAATAAAGCCGACGAAATAGCAGAGCGCATAATGTCGCTTGATACCGAACATCATATAGTTGCAGAGCTTGAAAAACTCACTGCAAATTGACCGCCAACTCTATTATCCTTTATTTAAAAAACCACTGACGCACATTTTTTAAGCGTCAGTGGTTTTTAAATTTCATTTATGAGTTATATCAGTGCTTTCCGCAATCGCAGTGTTCACAGCAGCCATCGCATGAAGCGTCGAGCTTATCGGCTTCTTCATTATTGCCTATACTTCTGAAGTAATTCGCAAGAGCAGCCTTAATTGCCTCTTCTGCAAGTACCGAACAATGTATTTTAACAGGCGGAAGTCCGTCAAGAGCTTCAACAACGGCTTTATTTGTAAGATTCAATGCGTCGGAAATCGGTTTGCCTTTTATAAGTTCGGTCGCCATGGAAGAAGTGGCGATCGCCGCGCAGCAGCCGAAAGTCTGAAATTTGATATCTTTTATTATATCATTTTCTATCTTCATATATATTTTCATGATATCGCCGCATTTTGCATTGCCGACTTCTCCGACTGCATTTGCATCGGAAAGAACTCCGCAGTTGCGGGGATTCATAAAATGATCCATAACTTTTTCACTGTATTCCATATAAAAAATCCTTTCTTTAATTAAACTGAAAAATTTAGTATTAATAAATGGGTGACATTTCGCGAAGTCTTTCAACAACGCGTTTGACATTTTCTATTATATAATCTATATCTTCGTCTGTAGTGTCATAATCTATTGTAAGACGCAGCGAGCCATGACATATCTCTACAGGAAGACCTAATGAGGTAAGAACATGAGAAGGCTCAAGCGAAGCAGAAGAGCATGCGGAACCTGTAGAACCGCAAATTCCGGCTGCACTCAGCAAGAACAGCAGAGATTCTCCCTCAATACCTTTAAATACAAAACTTGCGTTTCCGGGAAGCCTTTTTGTAGGGTGTCCGGTAAGATAAGTGTCAGGAATACTTGTTATTCCGGCTATAAGCTTATCTCTTTTCTTTTCAAGCGATGCGCGTTCCGGCATTCTGTCGCGCGAAATTTCCATTGCTTTTGCCATCGCGATTATATTTGCAAGACCTTCTGTTCCCGAACGCTTTCCTTTTTCCTGTCCGCCGCCTTCTATGAAATTCTTTAAGCGAACGCCTTTCTTTATATATAATCCGCCTACTCCTTTCGGCGCATGTATCTTATGTCCGGAAAACGACAGCATATCCACTCCAAGTTCTTTAACATTTACCGGGATATTTCCGACAGCCTGTACGGCATCGGTCAAAAACGGAATATTCCTAATGCTTTTAACCGCTTTTACTATATCTGCTATAGGCTCTATTGTTCCCACTTCATTGCTGGCATACATTATGGCTACAAGACAGGTATTGTCTTTTATTGCAGCCGCCACCGATTCAGGTGAAACTATACCGTCTTTGTCAACTCCTATATATGTCACTTCATATCCCGAAGCTTTCAGTGCCTCAAATGTGTGCAGTACAGCATGATGCTCGATCGCCGTCGTTATGATATGAGGTTTTTCAATTTTATTAAATTTTGCATAAACCGCTGACGCGCCTCTTATAGCCCAGTTGTCGGATTCTGTCCCGCAGCTGGTAAAATATATCTCCTCCGGCAAAGCTCCAAGTACGGATGCGGTCCTTTCTCTTGCGCTTTCCAGAGCCTTCTTTGCCTGCTGTCCCATAAAATGCAGACTTGAAGGATTACCGTAATGCTCTGTCAGATACGGCAGCATTTCCGCCGCTACCTCCTGATATACTCTTGTTGTGGCGGCATTGTCCGCGTAAACAAATCTTTTTTCCATAAAAATCAATGCTTCTTCCTATTTTAATTTTATTATTTTATTTCTTCCTGCGCGACTCAATATAATTCATAGCGTCGCGTATGGTTTTGAGTTTTATTATATCTTCATCCGGAATTTCAATGCCAAATTCATTCTCCAAAGCCATAACAATTTCCACTACGTCAAGCGAATCTGCTCCGAGATCCTCCTGGATATTCGTATCTTCTGTTATATCAGCCGGATCTACCTTAAGATGCTTTGCAAGAATAGCTTTAATTTTTTCAAGCATTTTATTTACCTCCGCAATAATAGTCACTGTAAAAATATAATTTCTACAAAAAAAAACGATACTTTAATAGTTAATTTTACCTCATTGACGAATTTTTGTCAAGTAGATTATTCCATATATTTTAACAGTTATTAAAATATTGCTGTTTTTACAAGTATTTTACATAAAAGTGTTGCGATTTTTACAGGAATGATATACAATCTAAAGGAAAGATAATAATATTAAAAAAAGATAAAGGGAAAGATAAATGATAACTTATGATGAACTCAGAAAAAACGAAAGTATAAAAACATATATAAGCGCTGCAGATAAAATACTGAGTGAGATGGGATATACCGAACACAGTTTTGCTCATGTTACAAAGGTGTCGGAAACCGCAGCATATATACTGACGTCTTTAGGATACAGCAGACATACCGTTGAACTTGCTAAAATAGCCGGATATCTGCATGATATAGGAAATCTTGTAAACCGTATAGACCATTCACAGAGCGGCGCGGTCATGGCGTTCAGAATTCTGGATAAGCTCGGTATGGAAGCAGAAGATATAGCCGTAATCATCTCAGCGATAGGCAATCACGATGAAGGAACAGGCATTGCCGTAAACGCTGAAACAGCAGCTTTGATACTTGCCGACAAAAGCGATGTCCGCCGCAGCAGAGTAAGAAACTCGGATCTTTCAAATTTCGATATACATGACAGAGTAAACTATTCTGTTATAAAATCGGATCTCGGACTTGCAGAGGAAAACAAAGTAGTAAGACTTACTCTTGATATAGATACAAAAATAAGCTCGGTTATGGATTATTTTGAGATATTTTTAGGCCGTATGTCTATGTGCCGCAAGGCAGCAGAAACTCTCGGCCTGCGCTTTAAGCTTGTAATAAACGGACAAAATCTTATTTAAACACTTTAAAGAAGGGAGTTTTAATTATGATATATCTGCTCGAGGATGACGACAATATTCGGGAACTGGTAGTCTATTCACTGTGTAAAACCGGAAATGAAGCTGAAGGATTCGGAGTTCCGTCAGAATTTTACGCGGCTTTAAAGAAAAAAATTCCCGATCTTTTGATACTTGATATAATGCTCCCGGAGGAAAGCGGACTTGATGTTTTAAAAAAACTGAAATCGCGTCCCGATACTGAAAATATTCCTGTTATAATGCTGACTGCCAAAGGAACGGAATTTGATAAAGTTCGTGCTCTTGATGACGGAGCAGACGATTATATAACAAAGCCCTTCGGAGTCATGGAACTTGTCGCAAGGGTAAAAGCAGTATTGCGCAGAAGCGAGCAGCATTCGGAAGCAAAAAGCCAGCAGGCTGAATATATCTGCGGGAATCTGTTCGTATCTGTTCCTAAACATACCGTAACCATCTGTGGTGAAGAAATTGCGCTTACTCACAAGGAATTTGAGCTTCTTTGTTTTCTTCTTGAAAACAGAGGTCGAGTTGCCGACCGCGATATGCTTTTAAACGCCGTCTGGGGTTATGAATTTGACGGAGAAAACCGTACAGTGGATGTGCATATAAGAACTTTGAGGCAAAAGCTCGGCGAATGCGGTTCGCTGATAGAAACCGTGAGAGGAGTAGGCTATAGGATAAAAGACTGAGGCTGTATCTTGCGCAATAAAATTAGTCTGCGCACAAATCTGCGGCAATAATTTCAGTGTAAACATAAAAAAGGAGCTTGTCCATGACCGGGAAAATTTTTAAAAGCATATTTTTTGTCACCTTGATTTCTCTTATAATAGCCGCTGTGGCATTTTATGCTGTAGCCTACGGAAATTACCGAAACACCACGGAAGACGAGCTTAAGAGAGCTGCGCAATTTGCGGCGGCGGGAACCGAACTTGGCGGGACGGAATATCTTGAGAATCTGGACCGAGATGGGATAAGGGTAACACTTGTAGATCCATCGGGCAAAGTTATTTTCGACAATGTTTCAAATAGTTCAGAAATGGGAAATCACATAGGACGCGAAGAAATAGCAGAAGCTCTCGAAACCGGCGAAGGCTTTGCGAGGCGCAAATCGGAAACAAGCCTTGAAAACACTGCATATTATGCCGTTAAAATTTCCGACGGAAGCGTTTTAAGAGTTGCAGATACCGTACGATCCGCAATAGATTTTATAATTTCTATGTCCGGGCATTTGATAGCGGTTTTTCTTATAGTAATAGCTGCAGCCGCGCTGCTGGCATCAAATATAGCGTCCTCGATTGTTCGTCCGATAAGCGGTATAGATCTTTCACATCCGGAGAGACTCGCGAAATATAAAGAATTTGTTCCTGTTGCAAAAAGGCTTTCCGAGCAAAACCGTCTTATAAGCCGCAAAATGGAGGAACTCAGTTTAAGGCAAACTGAATTTGCGGCAATAACAGACAACATGAGCGAAGGAATGCTGGTAATAGACAGCGGTGCTGAAATACTGTCATATAATAAAAGTGCCGAAGAAATGCTCGGTTTTAATGAGAATATGCCCAAAAACATAACGGCAGTCGAAACGGTTCCTGTGCTCCGATCCGCAGTAGCAGACGCCCTTTCAGGCAAAAAATCCGCTCAAACTATAAGATCGGGAGGAAAATATTACAGTGTGATTATAAATCCAGTAATACATGAAAACATCGTTGAAGGTGCCGTTGCTATAATTCTTGACGAAACCGAAAAAGAGCAGCGGGAAGCGCTGCGCCGAGAATTTACGTCGAATATATCGCACGAGCTTAAAACTCCGCTGACTTCAATATCTGGGTTTGCCGAAATAATAATGGACGGGCTTGCCGACGGAGATGAAAAAAGATTTGCAGGTAACATTTATAGGGAAGCGCAGAGACTTATTGTTCTCGTCGGAGATATAATCAAGCTGAATCGTCTGGACGGTGGAGAAATAGTATTTGACGAAGAGCCTGTAGATCTCGCAAACATATGCAAAACTGTTGTCGAAAGGTTATCTAACATTGCCGAAAAGGCAGATATATCACTTTCTTTTGAAGGAGAAACGGCTCTGGTAAGGGGCAACTCGATAATACTCGAAGAGATGATATATAATCTTGCTGACAACGGCATTAAGTATAATAATCCTGGCGGCAGCGTAAAGCTTAAGGTATATGAAAACAACATATCGCATGAAGTTTCAGTAAGCTGCGCCGATAACGGAATAGGAATACCCGAAGGTCAAAAAGAACGTATTTTTGAAAGATTTTACCGTGTTGACAAAAGCAGATCAAAATCCATCGGAGGCACAGGGCTCGGACTTTCTATCGTAAAGCACGGCGCAACCTGCCATAATGCAAAAATATCAGTTTCAAGCCGTGAAAACTTCGGAACAACTGTAACTATTACTTTTCCTCCGATAGAAAACGCAGTATAACGATATTAAAATATCATTATAGTTATAAAAAACAGCATTTTGTATTTAGTGATTTTTTCCTAATTTTTAACCGGTAATGGAATATCACCCGCAGATAAATAAAATAAGCAACATAAAAAATAAAATTAGAAAGTGCGCACCAAAGACAGTGCGCACTTTTATATTACATATCAAAATAAACAATACCTCAAAGGCATTTCAAACTTAAAAATCTATTCTGTAAAATTGTCCGACCCGAAAGAAAAGGGAAGCAAATCCGAAAGAGTATATTCTTCAAATTCAGTGCCCTCATTATTTTTCACCGAAAGGACAAGAAAATTTTCGCTGCAGAATTCCGCCATAACCTGACGGCAGACTCCGCATGGCGTGCATATACCGGAAATATTTCCGTTTTTCACTCCGGCAACCGCTATGCATTCAAAATTTCTTTCTCCGGCGTTTATCGCTGAAAAAAAGGCGTTTCTTTCGGCACATACTGTCGGAGAAAATGAAGCGTTCTCTATATTGCACCCGGTATATATCTTTCCCGAAGCGGCAAGAAGAGCCGCCCCTACTTTAAAGCCCGAATATGGGGCATATGCATTTTCAGCAGCTTTTACCGCAAGCTTTGCAAGCATGTTTTTGTCCATTTGCAAACCAGCCTCCGTTTTTATTATCGCATATCATTTACTATTTACTATTTACTATTTACTATTTATTATTTACATAATCTCTTTAATAAAGCTTTTACCTGCACATTTAAAATCTATTCCTAAATATTCAGCTATACTTGCCGCAATATCAGAGAAAGTGCTTCTCGTTCCCAAATTAACCGGTTTTATTTCTTTGCCGAAAACCAGCAAGGGAACATATTCGCGTGTATGGTCTGTGTGAGAATCTCCCGGATCACATCCATGATCTGCGCTTATCATAAGTATATCGCCGTCTTTCATATTTTGGACAAGCACAGGCAAGCGTCTGTCAAACTCAGACATTGCCGAAGCATAGCCGTCGATATCCTGGCGGTGACCATACAACATATCAAAATCAACAAGATTTATAAAACAAAGTCCTTCAAAATCCTCTGTCAATATATTTTCCGCTGTATCCATTCCCTCTTTGTTAGAGTGGGTAGGATAAAAATCAGTTATTCCCCTTCCGGCAAATATATCTTTTATCTTTCCTACAGCTATAACACTTTTGCCGGCGCTTTTTATGGCGTCAAGAACTGTCGGAGCCGTAGGTGCAAGTGAAAAATCACGCCTGTTTGAAGTGCGCACAAAATTTCCGCATGTTCCGGTGAAAGGCCGTGCGATTATTCTTCCTACAGCATCTTTTCCTTGAAATATCTCACGAGCCGCCATACAGTATGAATACAGTTTTTCAACAGGCACAATATCTTCATGAGCCGCTATCTGGCACACGCTGTCAGCCGAAGTATAAACTATAAGCTTTCCGGTTTCAATATGCTCTTTGCCGTAATCTCGTATAACTTCGGTTCCTGAATACGGCTTATTGCACAAAATACCCCTTCCGGTAGCTTCCGACAGCTTATCGATAAGATATTTAGGAAATCCTTGAGGATATGTCGGAAACGGCGATTCTGAAATTATGCCCGCTATTTCCCAGTGACCTACAGTCGTATCTTTGCCGCGGGATTTTTCGGATAATCTTCCTACCGCGGCAGCCGGCATATTTTCTGAATTTTCATATTCGTGTATGCAATCGACGCCGTCTATTCTTCCGAGACCTGCTTTTGCAAGATTATCGCATTTAAAATTCGGCGACTGTGCTATTCTTTTTAAAGTATTACAGTCATGATCTCCGAAATCTGCGGCGTCAGGCATGGCGCCTATTCCGAAAGAATCAAGAATTATAAGGAAAACACGTTTACTTTTCATTTTTTGTCTCCTTTTCAATTGATACGGCAGTTTTTAAGCAAAGCTCTATCATATCGGTAAAAGAGTTTTGCCGCTCTTCGGCACTTGTTGCTTCTCCCGTAAGCAAATGATCGGATACCGTACATACCGCAAGAGCGTTTTTACCGCTCCTTGCCGCATTCATATATAATGCGGCAGCTTCCATTTCAACGGCTAAAATTCCCATTTTGCTCCAAAGTGCCGTTGTCCTTCGGCTTTCCGGCAAATCATCTTCGTCATTATAAAATGTGTCAGATGACAAAATTTGACCTACAATATATGAAAGTTTCATATTCTCCGCAGTTTCGGCACACCTCTTTAATAATTTATAGCTGCATACCGCCGAATAGTTTCCAGGCAATCCGTACTGATGAGCAAAATTTCCGTTTGTGGACGCTCCCATGCCGAGTACTATATCCCTTAAAGCTACCTTTTCCGACATTCCCCCTGCAGAACCGGCACGTATAATGTTTTCAACTCCGAAAAAATTATACAGCTCATACGAGTATATTCCGATAGACGGCATTCCCATTCCGCTTGCCATTACGGATATTCTCACACCGTCATATTTTCCCGTATAACCTTGTATTCCGCGAACGTTATTTATTAGCCTTGCGCCTTCAAGATAGTTTTCCGCTATAAATTTCGACCTCAGCGGATCTCCAGGCATTATGACCGTGGAAGCAAAATCCTCCGGACAAGCGTTAATATGAGGCGTAGGATAAAGTTTTTTCATATATCGTCCTCCCTTTCAGATATGTTAATGTTTAGGCTCTTAAACAATCAAACACGTAATTTTTCAATTATATGTTTTACTTTTTGCATAATAATATAATCAGTTTTCAGTATATCCATATCCCATTTCTTTTATTATTTTTACTATTCTGCTTGTACCCAAGCGTGAAGCTCCCAACTCTATAAAATCTCTTGCATCATCAAGTGAAGATATCCCGCCGGCGGCTTTTATCTTTATATCCGACGATATATTTTCAGAAAACAGCTTTATGTCTTCCCGTGTTGCCCCTCCCGTAGAAAATCCTGTAGAGGTTTTAATAAAATCAGCTCCCGACTCGGATACTATATGGCATGCGGTTATTTTTTCCTCTTGAGTCAAAAGACAAGTCTCGACAATTACTTTTAATATTTTTTCTCCGCATACACGCTTTACTGACTTTATCTCGTCAAGAATCATTTCATATTTTTTATCCTTCATCATTCCGAGGTTTATTACCATATCTATTTCAGCTGCACCGCGCGATAACGCGTCTTCGGTCTCAAAGCACTTTACTTCTTTCGTCGCATATCCGTTAGGAAAGCCTATTACCGTACAGACAGGCAGTCTGCCGTTAAGATATTCTGCCGCTCTCCTTACAAATGACGGAGGAATGCATACGGAGGCAGTACGGAATTTTATTCCGTCGTCGCACAGCGCGCGTATTTCTTCCCATACGGTGCAGGGCGAAAGAAGTGTGTGATCAACCTTTGATAAAATTTCCCTAATAAATTCCTTTTCCATATAGGCACTCCTATTTATGTTATAAGAGATTTTTATTATATCTATATTTTACCATAAACTTTACAGAAAATAAACCGTAATAAAAAAATATTGCGCAGCATAATATTTTTTTTGCAAAAATCTTCCAGAAAAGGCCGCATACGAAAAAATAAAACGGAGCGGTTTTTTATGTCGCTCCGTATAGAATATTAAATTATAAAATCAATTCTGTTTTTAATTTTAATAGAATAATTACATCAGCTATATGTATATCCGAAATCTTTTGTAATAGTGTTGCATCTTCCGTTCTCTACTTCAATTATTGAAGTGGCAACACTTTTGAACCTATAGCCAGTTTTAAGGATTCCATATCTTAATCAGAAAAATACTTTCCAAACTCTTCGTCAATCTCATCGTTACATCCGTCTGCATCATTGAATCTGGCACTTGAAGTTGTATTTTTTGATATTACAACACATCTGTATTGCCTACCGGAACTCTATCTCCAAAATCAAATCTATAATATCTGTAACATTGAGTAACAATAATGCAGCTGTCATATGTTCCTCTGACCAGCAGTACAGCCAAAAAATTATTATAATTTCTCACATTGTCATTTTCCGGAATAAGCATTACTTTTGTGCCGTCATCTCCCCTTTTGCCTAAGACTTTATTGTATTTCCAGGTTATTTCACCTTTGACTTGTCCAAAGCCGTGTGCGTTTTATGTATCAGACGGCAAAGCAGTTTTGTCATCGTCGGAAGACGGCGCCTCTCCGATCTTTTGGGCGGTAGCACGGGAGATCTTTAAATACTGCCCGTCATAAACGGTATAGTATGAAGTTCCATCAAAATTATCGTTGTTTTCTATATCTTTATATGATATATCGGTATATACGCAATAGTACCCGCTGTATTCGCTGTCTGTAGACAAGAATTTATATTCTCCCTCCGGTATATCTATTCCTACCCTGTATGTTCCTTCTCCATATATTCCGTCTGATGAACTATTTATCGGAGCATTTTCAATAGGTGTTATTTTGCAACGGGATAACTTCAAATATTGACCATCATAACATCTAAAAAATGTAAATGAATTAAAATTGTCATTGTCTTCAATTTTATCCTGGGAGCTGTCTTCGTATTTGCAATAATATCCACCGTAATTGTCCTCTGTTACAACAACATAGTAATCACCTGCGGGGATGTCTATTCCAATACGATACATATTATCGCTGTACCATATCACTTCCTTGTAATCAGCCGTTTTAATATCTACTGTACGTGTTGAACCGTCCCATGTAACATTTGCTCCAAAAGCTTCTGAAATTGCCCTCACAGGAACAAGCGTACGGTCATCAATAATACAGGCAGGACTGTCAAGTGTTATTGCCGTACCGTTAACGTACATTGTCGAATCATTTATCATTAGGCTGATAGTTGTGTTTTCTTTTGAAGAAGTTACTGTTTGCATATCGCTGTTCCACTCGACAGTTGCTCCGAGCGCTTCAAATATAGCGCGAAGCGGTACCATTGTTCTGTCGTTAATTATTTGCGGCTGAACGTCAAATACGATCTGTTGTCCGTTCAGGTTAACTGTAATATTATCATTTGCCATTACAGGATTAATAGTAGAAACCAATAAGCATACCAATAGAATCAAGGGCAGCATTTTTTTAATAAATTTCATCAAAGATATCCTTTCTGAATTTGATTTAAAATGTAACCTTGCTTTACAGCCTCGTCACCTTGACGGAGCATAGTTTCTTTCATTTTTTCCTATATAATAAAAACGCAGGATTTTATGCTAAATACACAAAATTCCTACAATTTATTATATATATGCACATATATATTGTCAAGGTTTTTCACAAAATTCATCAAATTTTATTTATCTCATTTAATATAAGGTTGTCTTGTGCTTTTTGCAATGTGTCAAATTCGGTTTTCTTAATACTAAAAAAACTATCAAAACATAAAAAAGTCAGACACGGCACAGCGATTTTGCTTAAAATGACGTGTCTGACTATAAATTTTTAAATTTCAGATGCTATAAATCTTAAAACCGGCTTATTTCATTGCCTCTTCAACTGCAACAGCGCATGCAACGGTAGCGCCTACCATCGGGTTGTTGCCCATACCTATAAGTCCCATCATTTCAACATGAGCCGGAACAGAAGAAGAACCCGCGAACTGAGCATCAGAATGCATTCTTCCCATAGTGTCGGTCATTCCGTAAGAAGAAGGACCTGCAGCCATATTGTCAGGATGAAGCGTACGTCCTGTACCTCCGCCCGATGCAACAGAAAAGTATTTAACTCCGTTTTCGACGCACCATTTTTTATATGTGCCGGCAACCGGATGCTGGAATCTTGTGGGGTTAGTAGAGTTTCCCGTAATAGAAACGCCAACATTTTCCAGTTTCATTATAGCAACGCCTTCAGGAACATTATCTGCCCCGTAGCATTTTACATCAGCTCTCGGACCGTCCGAGTAAGCTGTTTCGGAAACGACTTTAACTTCCTCTGTATAAGGATTAAATTCGGTTTTGCAGTAAGTGAAGCCGTTTATTCTTGAAATAATAAACGCGGCGTCTTTTCCGAGTCCGTTAAGGATAACGCGCAGGGGTTTAACTCTAACCTTATTAGCGTTAAGAGCGATTTTTATAGCGCCTTCGGCAGCAGCAAACGATTCATGACCTGCAAGGAAGCAGAAGCATTCGGTTTCTTCAGAAAGAAGCATTGATCCGAGATTACCATGACCGAGACCGACTTTACGGTTTTCAGCGACAGAACCGGGGATACAAAATGCCTGAAGACCGATTCCTATAGCAGCAGCGGCATCAGTGGCTTTTTTGCAGCCTTTTTTAATAGCGATAGCAGCGCCGACAGTATAAGCCCATACTGCGTTTTCAAAGCAGATCGGCTGAGTTTCTCTAACTATTTTATCGCAGTCTACACCTTTTGCAAGGGTAATATCTCTGCATTCTTCAATAGAACCTATTCCATATTCAGCAAGAACAGAGTTGATTTTGTCAACACGTCTCTCATAATTTTCAAATAAAGCCATTATTCAGTACCTCCGGATTATTCTTTACGAGGATCGATGTACTTGACAGCCTCGTCGAATCTGCCGTAAGTACCCTGAGCCTTCTTGTATGCGGTGTTAGGATCATCGCCCTTTTTGATAAAGTCTGTCATTTTACCGAGAGAAACAAACTCATATCCGATAACCTGATCATCTTTGTCAAGAGCCATTCTTGTAACATAGCCTTCAGCCATTTCGAGATAACGAACGCCTTTGGCACGTGTTCCGTACATTGTTCCCACCTGAGAACGGGTACCTTTTCCGAGATCCTCAAGGCCGGCTCCGATAGTAAGTCCGCCTTCTGAAAAAGCAGACTGCGAACGTCCGTAAACTATCTGAAGGAAAAGCTCTCTCATTGCAGTATTTATAGCATCGCAGACAAGGTCTGTGTTAAGTGCTTCAAGAATAGTCTTGCCCTGAAGTATTTCGGCAGCCATAGCCGCAGAATGTGTCATACCGGAACATCCGATAGTTTCAACAAGAGCTTCCTCAATAATTCCGTTTTTTATATTAAGAGAAAGTTTGCAGGCGCCCTGCTGAGGAGCACACCAGCCGATACCGTGAGTAAATCCGGAAATATCTTTAATTTCTTTTGCCTGGATCCATTTTCCTTCTTCAGGAATAGGAGCCGGACCGTGATGCGGACCTTTAGCAACGGTACACATCTGTTCAACTTCACTTGAATAAATCATAATCTGTATCTCCTTTATTTTAATTAACCTAAAAAATTTAAACTCATCCGAGTTGTACTTTTAAGATATAAAAACTTTTTCAGCGGCAGCTGTCAATTATTTCAACCATCATACCCGGAACCGCGCCGCATGCGTTTGACTCATCGGTATCAATATGCATAGCGGGTGCGAATTTATCGCTTACTCTTACAACAACATCGCCGAACACGGTTTTTCTGCCGTCCGAATTAACTTTTACGCATACGTTCTGCTTGTCCGAGAGCCCCATTTCAGCTGCAGTCTTGGTATCAAGATGAATATGTCTTTTTGCCGCGATAACGCCTTCGGAAATTTCGATTTCACCGCATGGACCTACAATTTTGCAGGCACCCGAACCTTTTACATCTCCAGATTCTCTTACCGGGGCGGAAACTCCGATACTTCTTGCATCTGTGAGAGAAAGTTCAACCTGATTTGCACTTCTTGCCGGACCTAATATTGAAACGCCGGCAAGTTCTTTTTTTGTTCCTACAACAGTTACTCTTTCTTCGCACGCAAACTGACCGGGCTGAGAGAGATCTTTTTTCTTTGTAAGCTCATGTCCTTTTCCAAAAAGAATTTCTATAGCTTCTGCAGTAAGATGAACATGCCTTGCGGAAGTTTCGAGAAGAACTTTTTTTTCCATTAAGTATTATCTCCTTTTAGTTAGTAAATTTTATATACTATTGCTCAACAGGATATGCAATAGTAGTCATAAGCGCCATTTCAACTTCAGAAGTATCAAGGCGTGAATATTGAACTACGATTTCCACGTTGCTTTCTACCAGAATAGCATAAGGCGTATCTCTCGGAATCATTTCTCCTTTTTTGGAACGTATTTTATCAAGACGTATGTGATGAGTTCTTCCCGCTCCGCAGAAGGATGAAAAGTCAGTAACTTTATCCCTGTCTTCAAAAAACAGAGTAAGAGAAATTTCTGCATCGACGTCAGAAGTATTTATAACACAGATTGCCTCGTGACTTATAGATTCGTTTTTGGATTTTGAATTCAGAAACGCGTCAGGAATAAGCCATGTTTTTTTGCCATATGCTTTTGACATACTGTTTAGCCTCCCATATTGCCGTAGTAAAACGGAATGATTTTAAAGTATTCACAATAATATACCATTTTAAGTATAGTATAGCACAAGTTCCCAGCAGTTTCAAGAGCGGAGCGTAAATATTGTTATTATTTTTGCAAACATTTTTTGGGATATTATTGAAAAAAATGAAAATAATATATAAGAAAAGATATTAAAAGGAGAAAATATAATGGCACAACCGGAGAATGCGGCAAAACTTGATGAAATGCTGCAAAATACTTTTAAACACAGCTGTGATTTCGCTGTAAGAAAAGTAAAAGCTCCATGCGGCACAATCGTATATGCGGCATCATTTATAGGATACTGCGACAAAGAATACATTTCCGAAACTTTTTTAAAGCCGATGCTTCAGATAGATAATGAAGAAAATTTAATATCCGCGCTGTGCGCTTCAAAACTTTTGAAAATAAACAGTTCTGAAGAAGCAGTGTCGGCACTTTTAGGCGGTTCAGCGGTAATTTTTTTCGATATAAGAGAAACTCTTTATGTCTTTTGTGCTGATGCAAAATCGAAAAATGCCAGAAGTATAAGCGAACCGGAAGGCGAAGTGGTAATACGCGGGCCAAGAGAAGGTTTTGTGGAAAGCGCAGATGTAAACGTAGCTCTTCTGCGCAAAAGGCTGAAAACAGAACGGCTTTACGTAGAGTCAGCGGCTTGCGGCGATTTGTCTCCCACTAATATTTATATTGTATATATTGAAGGCATAGCTGATAAAGCAGTAATAAATCGGATAAAAAAAAGGCTTGGAAAAATAAAATTACCTACAGTTATAGATTCAGGATATATAGAGCACCTCCTTGGGGACAGCCGCTATCCGCTTTTTCCCGACGTTGGAAATTCGGAAAAGCCGGATAAAGTTGCGGCAAAGCTTGTGGGAGGCAGAGTAGCCGTCATATGTGACGGAAGTCCTTGTGTCCTTACATTGCCTTATTTTTTTGTTGAGAGCATACAATCAGCTGAAGATTATTTAAAATCTCCGTATTACGCAACCTTTCTTCGTATTCTGCGAGTCTTAGGAACATTTTTTGCTGTTTTTCTTCCGGGAATATATATAGCTTTATTAGAATTTGACACCTCAGCAATACCGCATACGCTTTTAATGACGATTCTGGAATCGAGAAACGAAATTCCTTTCACTGCATTTACTGAACTCACCGTTATTCTTTTAGTTTTCGAAATTATCCGAGAAGTAGGCGTACGTATGCCGAGAGCGGTAGGCGACGCCGTATCCATTGTTGCAGGAATAATATTGGGAGACGCAGCAATAAAGGCAGGAATTGCAAGTGCGCCCGTAATAATGGTTGCCGCACTCAGCGCGACATGCAGTTTCATTGATCCCCCGATAATGAATGCTTTGCCTATTTTAAGATTTATAAATCTCATATTTGCAAGAATTTTCGGATTATTCGGAGTAATCTTTTTTATGATTTTGCTCGGAGCCTGTCTTGCTGTAAAAACATCCTGCGGCAAACCATATCTTATGCCTTTTGCACCACTGAAAACAAAAGGGCTCTTGGACGGGGTGCTTGCCGTGCCGGATATAGTGCTTGCGAATGAAGAAAACGAAATAAAGGAGTAAAACCTAAAAAGATATGAAATCAAAGAAAATAAAAATTATCCTCATTATTTCTCTATGTCTTTCCGCTTTGATTTCCTGCACCGCAGACAATGATAAGAAGCCTTTGATATGCAGAAGACTTGGCTTTGACTCTGAAAACGGCAAAATACTTGTAACAGCAGTATATCTGAATATTGGAAATAATACAGAATCAGCAAATGAGGAAACAGTAAAAACTTTTTATGCAAAAGATACTGAAGAGGCAGTAAAATTACTGCTTACACGATACGGAGACGCCTTGTATAAGCCGATAGAAACAATGGCTTTCGGTGAAAATCTCGGAGAAAAAACAACATCTGATCTTATAATAGAAATACTAAATCAAAGCGATTATCAGCTTAAATGCAGCGTTATAGAAGCAGAAAACGCAAATGAAATAATAATGGATAAAAACAAAACAGCAAAGGAAAAAAGTGTCTCTTTTTCGGAATATTTCCGAGAGAAAATAAACGGAGGTAAATTAAAGCTTGAAGAATAATAAAAAAATAAGCAATATTTTGGTTTTTTATTCGCTTCTTTTCTCCGGAATATGTTTTTTCGGAATACCATCTGACGGAGAAAACAGCTTTTCCTCATTCATATTTGCTACTGTTGCTTTTTTCATTGTATATTTTCTCGCCAAATTTTATATTCATATTTCCGCAAAGGCAAATATTACTCACGGGGCCGCAAATATTCCTAAATTTGCGGCAATAGCTGTATATTTCCTTTTATTTATTGCGTTCGTATGTCTTTACTGTATTTTTACCGGTGAGCTTTCTGATACCCTTCCAGTTATTTCAAAAGAATTTGAAGGCGGCAGATTTTCTCATTTTTTTGTAATTCTTTCGCTTTTTCTTGCGCTATATATCGGCAAAAGAGAATTTACATCATATTCAAGAATTTGTCTTTTGTGCCTTCCTCTTTTAATTTTGCCTTATGTGCTAACGGCATTTGATTTTATAGGATATAACGCGGATATTTTATCAATGCTTCCCAAATTTGATTTGTCATTCAAGCCTATGTATTTAGCCAACGGATTTGTTATATGCGCCGGGATTTCCGCAGTTCTGATTATAATAAATGAAAAATCCGAAAGCAATTTTAAAGTTCCCGGATTGGGATGGGCATTTATTCTATTTGCAGTAAGCAGTGCAGTTGAACTTATAAAACATATTCTGTGGTTTGGTTCGTATGGACTTGAATTTGTTTTAAGGCCAGACAGAACCATGCTTGCACAGGTTCCGTATATAAATGTTCAGGAGCTTTTTCTTGTATCTTACTATATATCTTATATCCTTAAAATATCAGTCTGCTGCGCGGCGGCAAGGCTTATGCTTCAAAAAGCGGTAAAAAAAATAACCGGGAAAGAATCGGTTTCCGTTGTGTTTGCATATGGTATGACAGCAGCGGCAGCATACGGATTTTACGCGGTATACCGGGGGATTTCAGGAGACGGACTTGGAATAATTCCCGCAATTGCAGCACAGTTTGTTATTTTTGCCGTCATTATTTTGCATGAGCTTGCAAGGATTTTGCTGAAAAAGAGAAGAAACGACAGAGGCGGAGCATATCCGCGCCTATAAAACTCTTTGCGACAGCATATAAAGACACTATTTTTACAATAAAGGTAATATAATCATCATGAATAGATTAAAATTCACAAATACCGGTATTTACCGAAGTAAAGTCAAAATAAAAACGCAAGTATATACCGGATAAAACGGAAATAAATTCGAACGGAGGTGAAAAAATATGGATCTTACGGTATGGAACGAAAAAGACAAGCTGTTTCTGCGCCTGTCCGGAGAAATAGATCATCATGCAGTAAAAGACACAAGGAAAGAGGTAGATGACCTTATAGCAAAAAACCGTCCCAAAACATTAATAATGGATCTTTCATCCATTGATTTCATGGATTCATCAGGACTTGGTTTTGTACTTGGAAGGCTTAGAAAAATGAATGATATAAAAGGCAACATGCTTATACTAAATCCTGCAAAACGCGCCGAGGAGATGCTGAAAATGGCAGGAGCGGATAAACTTGTAAAAATAATGCGCTCAGATGATCATAGCGCATAAAAAAATTCCGTGCAAAAACACGAAAGGAATTAAAAAATGAAAAAATGTCAGAATTATTTTAAAACAATTCTGTATGCCTCGTCAGTAAACGAGTCATACTCGCGGATAATAGTATCCGCATTTGCGTCACAGCTTGATCCGACCGTAGAGGAAATAGCGGATATAAAAACCGCGGTTTCCGAAGCGGTCACAAACTGTATAGTGCACGCATATAAAAATGAAACAGATGAGAAAAAGAAAAAGATATACATAGAAGCTTCATACGATACAGACGGAATATTTACAGTATCCGTAAAAGACCGCGGCTGCGGCATACCAGATATTAAGAAAGCAATGGAACCTCTTTTCACGACAGATGCGGCAAACGAACGGAGCGGCATGGGCTTTTCAATAATGGAAAGCTTTACAGATAAGCTGCACGTAACCTCACGTGAGGGCGTAGGTACAAAAGTCACGATGTCAAAACGGCTGAAGCCCAAAAAACAGCTTTTCGGAGGGAATAATTAAAAATACCGTTTCTGTTTTTAACATAAAAAGGAATTGAGCTATTATGTATGATAACGCAAGAAATATCGTACTTGTCAGGCGTGCCAAGGAGGGAGACCGTGAAGCTCTTGAAAGCGTACTGCGCGAAAATGCGGGCCTAATTAAAAGCGTGGCGCTGAGATTTCAGGGCAGAGGTCAGGATACCGAAGATCTGATACAAATAGGGACTATCGGTATGATGAAAGCGGTGCACGGATTCGACGAAGAATTCGGCACTGCTTTTTCCACCTATGCAGTTCACATGGTATCTGGAGAACTTAAGCGTTTTTTGCGTGACGACGGTCTTATAAAAGTAAGCCGTGACATAAAACGCAGGGGATATATAATATATAGGGCAAGCGAGGATTTTGCGGCAAAAAACGGAAGAGAGCCAAAAATTTCCGAGCTTTGCGAAATATGCGACATGAGTCAGGAAGATGTAATAACGGCGCTTGAGGCAATGACTCCGGCGGTATCTCTTCAGGAAAAGCTGGGAGACGACGATTCGTCGTCTTTTGAAGAACTGGTAGGAGTTGACAACAGTGAAGAGATCACAGATAAGCTTGCTTTAAGCGAAGCTTTAAAAAATCTTCCTAAAGATGAACAAAAACTCATTTATCTCCGATATTTCCGCGGTCTTACACAAAGTGAGAGCGCAAAACAGCTCGGCATGACTCAGGTAAAAGTATCAAGAAGAGAAAAAAAAATAATAGAAAAACTGCGAAAAGAAATGATAGTTTAAAACGCTTTTACTATCATAAAAAATAAAAAAAACCGCTGTATTAATGAAGGTATACGGCGGTTTTTATTTTTTATTCAAATAGTTTCTATTTTTAAAATATTCGTATTTCCCGAGACTCCGTTGGTCATGCCTCCCGTTATAATAATCTTATCGCCTTTATTCAAAGAAAAGCATGATTTAGCAGTACATTTAGCCGTATAAAACAGCACGTCGAGCGACTCGAATTTATCTATAAGGACCGGAGTAACTCCCCATGAAAGCGCAAGCCTCAGCCTTGTTTTTTCATTTGTCGTAAGCGCAAGTATATCAACGGGAGATCTGAAACGCGATACCATACGCGCTGTAACTCCTGACAGCGTGCATACCGCGATAAGCTTTGCGTTTACGTCAATGGCCATTCCGCATGTCGCATGCGATATTGCGTCGACTGCATTTTTTATTGAAAATTCCTCCGTGCGGAAACGCGATTCATAGTTTATATTTTTTTCCGTGCTTTCCGCTATACGCGCCATCGTAGAAACAGCAAGAACCGGATATTTGCCGGCGGCAGTCTCGCCGGACAGCATGACCGCGCTCGTTCCGTCATATACCGCGTTTGCCACATCTGATGTTTCCGCGCGGGTAGGTCTCGGATTATGTATCATTGATTCCAGCATTTCTGTCGCCGTTATAACCCGCTTGCCGAGCATACGGCATTTTGTTATTATTTTTTTCTGAATCGCCGGCAGCTCTTCAAACGGAATCTCAACTCCCATATCTCCCCTGCCTATCATTATTCCGTCGCATTCACGGCATATTTCCTCAATATTGTCTATGCCCGACTGATTTTCAATCTTCGCTATAAGCTCTATACCTTCGGCGCCGTTTTCTCTAAGATAATTTTTGACGTCAATAAGATCCTGCGCCCGCGATACAAAAGAACATGCTATAAAATCAACGTCGTTTTCAATTCCGAAAAGCATATCGCTTTTGTCCTGTTCACTTAAATATTCCTGATGCAGAAGCTTGTTCGGGAAACTCATGCTCTTGCGGTCGGAAAGCTCGCCTCCGCATATTGTCCGGCATATTACGTCGGTATCTGTCTTTCTTATAACCTCAAAAGATAAAAGTCCGTTGTTTAAAAGGATTTTGTCACCGGGTTCAAGATCGTCCGCTAACCCCTTATAGCTTACAGAAACACATTTGTTATTTCCCTGAACGTCTTTAGTCGTAAATGTAAATTCGTCTCCGTCATTTAATATTATCTTGCCGTTCTCAAAACTTTTTATCCTATATTCAGGTCCTTTTGTATCAAGCATTATGGCAATAGGCAGTTTAAGCTTTTCACGCAGATTTTTTATCATATTGATTTTTTCAAGGTGATCTTTATGAGTGCCGTGCGAAAAATTAAGTCTTGCCACATTCATTCCGGCAGTCATCATTTCCGAAAGAGTTTTTTCATCCGAACACGACGGTCCTATAGTACATACGATTTTGGTTTTGCGCATTATCAGCTTTCCTCCTGTTATAATTAAAAACATTTCCCTATTTTATAATACCAAAAATTATATTAAAAATCAAGTATGCACGATTATGTAATATTTAAATTTATGTTATATTTATGTTTAATTTTGCTGTATTTTTATTATGCCTATTTTATTTACAAAGGATTTACATAAAAATGCCGTATATTGTGATAAAATTATAATAGAGGGTTATGTTTGAAAAATCAGGCATAATTAATTTTATGTTAGGGGGAGGTACACAGTGGCAGTCTTTCTTCTGCTTGCGTCAATCGTTATATTTGCATGTTTTGCGGCAAATAAACTTACTGGAAAACTCGGCATCCCGTCTCTGCTTGCATTTATCGTTCTCGGAATGCTGTTCGGTTCGGACGGACTATTTAAGATAGAGTTTGACGATTTTTCATTCGCCGAACAGATTTGTTCCGCAGCTCTTATATTCATTATGTTTTACGGAGGATTCGGAACTAATTTAAAAGCGGCAAAAGCCGTAGCAGTACCCGCAGTTCTGCTTTCATCCGCAGGAGTTATCATTACGGCGGGACTTGTAGGACTGTTCTGTCATTTTGTGCTGAAGACGGGATTTGCAGAAAGCTTTCTTATAGGCTCTGTTATATCATCTACTGATGCGGCATCTGTTTTTTCAATATTGAGGTCAAAAAGACTTAATTTAAAATACGGAACAGCTTCCATGCTTGAGCTTGAAAGCGGAAGCAACGATCCGTGCGCATATATGCTCACTTCAGTATTTATCGCCGTAGCGCAGGGCAGTGCAAGCGGTGGAAAAATAGCATATATGATATTTGCTCAAAGCGTTTATGGTATTGTTTTCGGTGCGGCAATAGCATATATAAGCGTTTGGCTTATGAAAAAAATTTCATTTTCCGCCGACGGTTTTGATACAGTCTTAATGGTGGGAATTGCTCTTATCGCATATGCTCTCCCGGCTATGCTCGGAGGAAACGGATATTTAAGTACATATATTGTGGGAATAGTTTTAGGCAGCTGTAAAATTAAAAACAAAAAAAATGCCGTTCATTTTTTCGACGGTTTTGTCGGAATGCTGCAAATGTTAATATTTTTCCTTTTGGGGATTTTATCATTCCCGTCACAGCTTCCGCATGTTGCGCTGCCCGCCTTGACAATAGCGGTTTTTTTAACTCTTATTGCAAGGCCTGTGGCAGTCTCTTTAATTTTAACTCCATTTAAATGTCCTTTTCGCCAGCAGCTTCTTGTATCGTGGGCGGGATTAAGAGGTGCGGCATCAATAGTTTTTGCTATTATTGTGCGTCAAGCTGTAGATACAGGAAACGATATATTCCATATCACATTTTTTATTGTTCTGTTTTCTATTCTTCTTCAAGGTTCGCTTATTCCCCTTTTCTCAAAAAAGCTTAATATGATAGACGCCGGTTCTGACGTAATGAAAACCTTTAATGATTACAGTGATGAAACAACTATAAAATTTATCCGTTTTGAGGTTCCTTCAGGACACGAGTGGTGTGAAAAAGCGCTTAAGGATATACTTCTTCCCCCTGATACCTTAGCTGTTCTTATTGTACGAAATGGCGAAAAACTCATTCCGGACGGAAATACTCTGCTTCTTAAGGGCGACGAACTTATTCTTGCTGCTGAAAGTTCACCGGAACTGTCCGGGCTGTCTTTAAGCGAAATATACATAGGGAAAAATCATAAATATATAGGTAAAAAGCTATGCGATATACCAAAAAGAGAAAACTCTCTCGTAATAATGATAAACAGAGGCGGACACGTCGTGATACCACGCGGAGACACTGAGCTTGCTGAAGGCGATACTCTTGTTATAAATAAAAGCAGCTGATAATTTCTTAATGTTTGCTCTTAATAATAAAAGTAAAAAACAGAAGATGACATAAGTCATCTTCTGTTTTTTAATAACAATTATTCTTACAATAGATCTTCTAAAAAACGACCTTGATTACCACTCTGCAACAGAGCCGTCTTCATACCGCCATATAGGATTTTTCCATTCATGACCTATTTCAGCCATTTTTCTCACTTTTTCTTCATCTACGGAAATAGAAAGTCCCGGTTCTTTCAAACAGTTGATAGCTCCGTTTTCATATTCAAAAACAGAACGGTCTGAAAGATAATCAAGCAAATCCGAGCCTTTATTGTAGTGTATACCCAGACTCTGTTCCTGAATAACGGCATTTGGAGTGCAAAAATCCAGCTGCACACATGCCGCAAGCGCAATAGGTCCCAAAGGACAGTGCGGAGCTACTGCTATGTCATACGCTTCCGCCATAGACGCTATTTTTTTTACCTCTGAAATTCCTCCCGCATGGCTGAGATCAGGCTGTATAATATCTACTCCGCCGCCGGTAATGATATTTTTAAAGCCCCATCTTGTAAAATTCCTCTCGCCTGTAGCTATCGGAACCGTACAATGACGGCGAAGCTCGGCAAACGCTTCCTCATTTTCGGTAAGTACAGGTTCTTCTATAAACATAAGATGATATGGTTCAAGTTCTTTCATCAAAACCCTTGCCATCGCTTTATGTATTCTGCCGTGAAAATCAACCGCTATATCCATACGGTTTCCTAACTTTTCGCGTATAGACGCAACTCTTTCCACCGCGCTTTCAACTTTACTAAAATTATCTATCCAGCCTACTTCCGCCGTAGCGTTCATCTTTATTGCCGTGTAGCCTTCCTCATATTTGCGCACTGCCTCATTTGCCACTTCGTCCGGACGGTCTCCTCCTATCCAGCAGTAAACACGCAGTTTATCGCGCACCTTGCCCCCAAGCATCTCATATACCGGCATTCCGTAATATTTTCCTTTTATATCCCAAAGCGCCTGATCTATTCCTGACATTGCGCTTGAAAGAATAGGACCGCCCCGATAAAATGCGGTTCTGTAAAGCGTTTGCCATATATCCTCTATTTCCAAAGCGCTCCGTCCGATTAAGGTGTCACACATCTCCCGCACCGCTGCCGCGACAGTCGATGCCTTTCCCTCAATAACAGGTTCACCCCATCCGACATATCCAGACTCGGTAGTTATCTTTAAAAAAAGCCATCTCGGCGGAACTTGAAAAAGCTCATATTTTTTTATCTTCATAACTTTATATCCACTAAAAAATATTTTAATTATAATATTTATCTACTATACCGCACATTTTATCATAGCATGAAAGCATATTCTCACAAAGTCGTATCTGACATCTCGCCCGCTCAAGATTATGCCCTTCATGAGAGATGCGGAAATATTTATCTCCAGTTATATAGTCAAGCAAAAACCGCGAAGCAAGCTCATATGCTATCGTGACCGCGGCAAGAGCCATGCTGTCTTTTTCCGAGACTGTAAGAAAATTCTTCGACGCGGTAATAAATCCCCTTGTAAACTGCTCGTAATATTCAAAGTTTATCCCTACCTTTGAAAGATCTGTCTCATCCTCAGCGGTATTGTTTGTTCCCCCTCGAACAGCATCGCCGAAATCATATGCGGCAAGTCCCGGCATAACCGTGTCAAGATCCAGAACGCATATAGGCTTCCCCGTAACTTTATCAATAAGAATATTATTAAATTTTGTATCATTGTGAGTTACCCTATATGGAAGTATGCCGCATTCATGCAGTTCTACAAGACGTGAAAAATCTTTGCGGTGCTTTTCAAAAAAATCAATTTCCGCACGGCATGAATCACATCTTCCCAGCTCATCTTTTTCAACTCCTGAAAAAAATACCTCTGTACGCTTTTTCGTGTTATGAAAATCCGGTATTGTTTCTTCAAGCGTATTCGCATCAAATCCTGACAAAATATCCTGAAAACGTCCGAATGCAAATCCGGTATTATAAAGAACTTTTCCGTCGGTTATCATATCATATGTTCCGGCGTCAATATATTTTGAAACTCTCCAAAATCCCTCCGGAGCACTTACATAATTGCTGCCGTCAGATGTATTTTCAAACCCTAAAATCATAGATGCTTCAGGACTGTCGTCTCCGAATTTTTCAGAAATATAATCCGATACTTTTTTTATATTATTCATTATTATTTCAGGATTCGAAAAAACAAAATCGTTTACACGCTGAAAAACATAGCTATTAACACCGGCGCCTGAGGCAAAGTCGACTTTAAAAGTATCGTTTATATGACCGCTTCCTATTTTTTTCACGGCAGTGATACGACCGTCAATATTATACCTCGAAGCTATTTCCGAAATGCAGTTGTTTAAATTTTCTTCAGTCATTAAAACAGTTTCCTTTCAATATTACCTAACTGCTTAAATTTGCCGTCTCTTTTTAAGCCGGCTTATTAACACATTAAAACACAATAGGTATATATCATAATTTAATATTATAATATATAAATATTTAATTGTCAAATAAAAAACTTGAAAGCAGTTGACCAAGGTATAAATATAAGATATAATAATATGGAATATATAATTTATACGGAGCAAAAATGTCTCAAAAGCTTATAAAAAATCAAAATTACACGTTAACAATAGAAAGTCTTTGCGGCAACGGAAACGGTGTTGGGCGCTATGACGGATTTGTGATTTTCGTTCCCAATTCTGCCGCGGGAGATACTTTAGAGGTAAAAATAATAAAAATAACAAAAAGCTATGCTGTCGGCAAAATAGAAAAAATTATTGTCAGCTCACCTCACAGACAAGCCGGCGGCTGTCCATATATGGCAAAATGCGGCGGATGCAGTTTTCAGCATATTACTTATGAAGAAGAATGCGTGATAAAAAAAGCTATGATAAACGACAGTTTGTCGCGTATAGGCGGTATAAACCTTTCGGTAAGCGAATTTTTCGGTGCGAAAAAACAAAATATAAACCGGTACCGCAATAAAGCTATTTATCCTGTCGCGTCAGATAAAAGCGGAAAGCTTATATCAGGCTTTTACGCGGCTATGACTCACCGTATAATTGAGCATTCTGATTGTATTATCGGCCCTGAAATATTTTCTCACATAAAAGACAGCGTTCTTTATATACTTACAAAGCTGTCAGTAAGAGCATATGACGAAGAAGACAAAACCGGCATTATACGCAGTATATATATGCGGAAAAACACTTTCGGTAAAGTACTTTTAACGCTTATAGTCAATGCAGATACGTTAGGAGAAAAAAACGAATCGGAAATATGCAAATATCTTTGTGAAAAACATCCCGAAATCAGCGGAATACTGCTTAATACAAATAAAAAAAGCGGAAATTCTCTTTTGGGAGATAATTGGCGGACATTATGGGGAGACAGCTATATTTATGACGTATTATGCGGAAAAAAATTCCGCATAGCGCCCGCGGCATTTTATCAGGTGAATCACGATCAAACTGAGATTTTATATGAAAAAGCCCGTGAATTAGCGGATATAAAACCGGGAGATGTAGTTTTTGATCTGTATTGCGGAACAGGAACTATAGGAATTATCTTATCTGAAAAGGAC
Organism: uncultured Clostridia bacterium; assembly: GCA_944375955.1. Lineage (GTDB taxonomy): Bacteria > Bacillota > Clostridia > Oscillospirales > CAG-382 > UMGS1052. Next base: position 31,861 of record CALWBE010000034.1, read on the forward strand.
GTAAAACTTTTAGGCGTCGAAATAACTCCGGAAGCAGTCATCGATGCTTGTGAAAATGCAAAAATGAACGGCATAAATGCCGAATTCATTTGTCTTGACGCAAAAGAGGCTCTTAACAGCCGCCGTCTGCATGAAAGAAATCCGAATATAATAATAATTGATCCGCCCCGCAAAGGCTGCGGCTCTGACGCCGTAAGAGAAATAAGTTCTTTCGGAGCAGAAAAAATAATTTATATTTCATGCAATCCTCAAACTTTGGCAAGAGATCTTGCAGACTTTGAAAAAAATGATTACCATGCTGAAAAAGCTGTTGGAGTTGACCTTTTCCCGAGAACAGGACATGTGGAGACGGTATGTTTATTGTCCAAACTAAAATCGACTCAGCATATCGAAGTTGAGCTGGATATGGACGAGCTGGATTTGACCGATGCAGAGAAGAAAGCTACCTATGATGAGATCAAGGCGTATGTTCTGGAGCATACCGGCTTGAAGGTCAGCAGCCTGTATATTGCTCAGGTGAAGCAGAAGTGCGGTATCATTGGGCGAGAGAATTACAACAAGCCGAAGTCTGAGGACACAAAGCAGCCGCAGTGTCCGCCGGAGAAGGAAAAGGCGATTATGGAGGCATTGAAGCACTTCGGGATGATTTAAGGAGGGCGTATATGGAGCGTTTGATTTCCTGTAAGTTCAATGAAATTTGTCGACGGCAGTATGATAGCGATTGATACGATTGCCGTGGAGAACGAAGTAGCCGATAATATGTATCAGCGCTCAGAACTTGACTATTTGATTTACAATGCTCCTTTGGAGTATGCAGACCTTATTTTGAACGGCGATCCAGAAACATACTTGAAAACCATAACGGAATACAAACCTTTGGATAACTGATTATACCACCGCCGGTAGAAGCAATTCTACGGGCGGTTTTCTTTATATCAATACTTTTGCCTTCGAATATACGTATTGTTTTCTTATGGCTGAGTTATTTATCCTGTGTTTTTACATGCATTTAACAGAATATTGGTTTCTCACTTTACATCCCATGAGTATACTTAATAACGTGGAAAATCAAAAATCTAAAGAAAACATGGAGGTAATCCAAAATGAAAAAAATGATTACGGCTTTACTTGCTCTGTGTATGTTACTGAGCGTATTTACAGGCTGTTCCACCCAGCCTCAGACTTCGAGTGAGACTACGCAACCCAATTCCACTGCGCAATCTATCGCCAACAACCCTGTTAATAATGTAGCAGAGGTGGAAGCTCCCACCGCACCCAAGTATGTATTTCTATTCATCGGCGATGGTATGAGCTATCCTCAGTTCCAGGCCGCTGCCGATTATCTGGGTGCTATCGCTGACGACGATTACGAAAAGGCTCTGCCCAGCACCAAGTATGACACTCGTGAAGGTGCTGTACTGGACGGTCCTGTGGATCTGTGCTTTATGGACTTTGCGGTTGCCGGTTCTGCTGTGACCTACGACTCCTGCTCTTTTGCTCCCGACTCCGCTTCTACCGCAACTTCCATTGCTACCGGCAAAAAAACCTACTCCGGAATGATCAATGTGGATGAAAGTGGTGCAACTGCCTATGAGACCATTGCAGAAAAGCTCCACGACCAGAAGGGTTGGAAGGTTGGCGTCATCAGCTCCGTCAACCTGAACCATGCCACCCCCGCTGCTTTCTACGCTCATCAGGCCAGCCGCAACAACTACTATGAAATCGGTGTGGAACTGGTGGAATCCGGCTTCGAGTATTTTGCCGGCGGCGGTCTGAAGAAGATCACCGGCAACGATAAGGATAAGACCAGCCTGTACGATCTGGCAGAAGCTGCCGGTTATAAGGTCACCTACACGCAGGCTGACGCAGAAGCCATCACCGCTGCTGATGGCAAGGTCATTCTGATTGACGAGCATCTTGCAGATTCCGATGCCATGGATTACGACATGGATCGTAATGACGGCGAATGGGCACTGGCAGATTATGTTGCCAAAGGCATTGAGGTTCTGGACAACGATACCGGCTTCTTCATGATGTGCGAGGGCGGCAAGATCGACTGGGCCTGCCACGCCAACGATGCAGGCGCTACCGTTACCGATACTCTGGCGATGGCTGAAGCAGTACAGGTTGCTGTGGACTTCGCCAAGGAGCATCCCGAAGAAACCCTGATTCTGGTTACCGGCGACCATGAAACCGGCGGTTTGACCATTGGCTTTGCCGGTACGGACTATGATACCTATCTGGATACCCTCGCTAACCAGACCATCTCCTACGCACAGTTCGATGAACAGTATGTAAACAAATACAAGGAAACCGGCACCTCATTTGAAGATGCCATGAAGGATGTTGAAACTCTGTTCGGTTTGAAGCTCTCCGGTACTGAGGATGACAGACTGGTGCTGACTGAGTATGAAGTCCAGCGTCTGCGTACTGCATACGACCTGATCATAAGCGACTACAGCGTTGATGACTTCACTCAGGAACAGTACGTGCTCTACGGCACCTACAACCCCTTCTCCGTCACAGTGACCCACATTCTGAACAACAAGGCCGGTGTGGACTTTACCAGCTACTCTCACACGGGCCTGCCGGTCGCAGTCTTTGCTGACGGTGTCGGTGCCGAAGATTTCGGTGGCTACTATGATAACACTGATATCTACAACAAACTGGCAAATCTGCTGGAAGTAAAGTAAGCAAGTGACTGAAACGGTACAGGGGGCGTATCCACGCTCCCTGTATTTGTGTATATGGAGAAAAGAATAAATGACTCACAATATGAAAAAAAGCAAGACTTTTGGTCCGGTGGTGCTATGGCTGTGCCTACTGGTAGTGTTGATTTTACTTCCCACCGGCTACGAAAGTGCCATGTCTTACAAGAATGCGGACCGAGTGGACGCCCTGGTATTGTCAACGGACGAAAGCGACATTGTAGACACCGGATTGGTTCGCAGCGGAGAGCAGCGGTGCCAGGTGCGGATTATGGGCGGTCAGTTTGAAGGCACAGAATGTACTGCCGTCAATCGGCTTAACGGCTCACTGGCGGAGGACAAGCTCTTTTCCCCGGGCGACCGGGCATTTGTAGTGGTCAGCCACGCCGGGGGTGAAATCACCACGGTATATATGACCGACCACTACCGATTAGATAAGGAGGTGATTCTTGCCGGACTGTTCCTGCTGCTGCTTCTGTTGTTTGCCAGGGGTACAGGTGTGCGGGCAATCCTGTCTTTCGTTGATACGGTTTTGCTCCTGTGGAAGGTGCTGATTCCTGGCTTGCTGAAAGGCTGGAATCCAATTTGGGTTTCTCTGGGGCTGGTGTTGGTGCTTACATTTTTGGTGCTGAGCCTGATCTACGGTTGGGGTCGGCGGTGTATGGCAGCTACCGCCGGTGCAGCGCTTGGAATAATGGTAACAGCAGTTCTGGGCTATTTCTTTACCGATCTGTTCCAAATCCACGGAGCGGTAATGGAATCCAGCGAAAGTCTGCTGTATGCCGGATACCAGTATCTTGATTTAACAAAAATCTTCGTGGCATCCATTTTCCTCGGTTCCTCCGGTGCCGTGATGGATTTATCCGTGGACATTTGCTCCTCCATTTATGAAGTCGTACAGAAGAAGCCGGACATCTCTGCAAAGGAAGCAATCTCCTCCGGCTTTGCAGTCGGTCGTGCCGCCTGCGGTTCTACCACCACGACACTTCTGCTGGCCTACTCCGGCAGCTACATTGCCCTTCTCATGGTTTTCATGGCCCAGGGTACACCCGTGGCACTGATGCTTAATTATAAATATGTGGCAGCAGAGATTGTACACACCATCATCGGTTCCTTCGGACTGGTGACGGTAGCACCGCTGACTGCCATCACCAGTGGTCTGCTGCTTACAAAAAACAAGAATAAACGGAACACTGAATAGGAGTGAGAAAATGATTGATTTTAACGGCAAAAAAGGATTTATATGTGATATGGACGGCGTCATCTACCACGGAAATCGAGTACTTCCCGGCGTGGTGGAATTTATCGATTGGCTTCAACAGGAGAAGAAGGAGTATCTGTTCCTGACAAATAATAGTGGCTATACCCCTCGAGAATTACAGCAGAAGCTGCTTGTTCTGTCCCGTGTTTCCACACGGGAAACGATATCGGAGTTTGCCTTTCGCCCGACCTTGGTTTTGGATGGAGTTGGAAGTTCTGTTGAAATGGCTCGCGGTCAGAAATCATGAAAATAGAATGTTTTCGGAATTATTTCCGTGAATCCCAATGAGGGAGAATGCGGTTAGTCGTTACGGCGTCTGAGAGGGATATTTGATTCAAAGAATTCGTCCATCTCTATCGGATGATTCCGATGCACAATAAAAAGCCCTTTTCAGAATAAAAAAGGTCGTCGCACGGCAACAACAAAAAATTCCACAGTTTTCATTCCTATCAACGAATGAAGTCTGTGGGATTTTTGTATTTTCGGAGAATGTAAAATATACAAACGGTCGCAGGTTTGTATATACACAGGTGACGAAAACGAGGGGCGTCCAGAGGAGAAAATCCCCTCGGCTCTGGGTTTCCAATAGGGGCGAGAACATCCCTGTTGGCACACGATTTTGCTTGCAAAGTCTAGTGTGTTATACCTTTGCTTCCGGCTGACGCTGGAAAGGGGCTGTCCCACGCCAGACAGACACTTTTCGGCGGCAGCAGAACAGGCGGATTTTGTGGGCTGTAAGCTACAAAAGACAAGGAATTTGCAATGAGCAAAATCCGGCTGTTCGGGTGTAGTTGGCATAGGAAATCTTGAAGCTGTGCGGAAAGATTTTCTGTGCCGACGGGGGAGCAAGAGGTATATAAAAACCCGCCGCAGCGATCAGCTCCCGTACCGTATTTTCTCCTGCTCCAACTCAAAGGGAATCGTCAATTTCTTTGGAAGCTCACTCACGGAGAGATTCAGAATTTGACGGATTGCGATTTTTGCAAAGACGTTCGTTCTGCTCGTATCGCCGTCTGCCAGCTTTGTGATCTCAGCAGTTCCGGCAGAAAAGTCAAAACGGATTTCTCCCCATTCATCGTCGTCGCTTACATACCGATGTACTGCTTTGTACTGGTATGCAGCGGCGGCGATTTTTTTATTTTTCTCGGTCAGCTTCAATTCCACCACACCAAGAACACCGGCATCCACCAATAATCCGGTCAGCTTGTCCACGATTTTTTTGTAAGCTCGCTCTGCTCCGCTGGTGCTGCTGTACTCGTAAGCGGTGGCAAGCTGTTCAAAAGAATAACGCTCGTCCCACGGCATCACTCGTCCACAATTCATGCAGATTGCATTTCTCTTTTCAAGGAAGAACTTTTCCTTACGGCTGAGCTTGTCAAAGGCAGTTTGCACCGCATCGGCACGAACACCGTTCCAGAGAATGTCCGCATAGTTCCAACTATCGTCACGGGTAACATCCTCGCCCGTTTCCTCGCTGTCCTCGTCCTGCATGGTCGAATAGAACGGAACACGGCTTCGGTTCTGCCTTGCAAGGGTCAGATATTCGGCGGCAGTTTCTTCGGTGCAGTTCTGCTCGGCGGCATATTCGGCAA
>CALWBE010000035.1 GCA_944375955.1 uncultured Clostridia bacterium
TTATTATTGCAATAAGGAATTTCATATTAATTTTTAGGATAAGGTTCTTTTTGATTTGTCCTGCCGACTAAGTAATCAATACTGGTTTTATAAAAGTCTGCCAACTTACTTAAAATTTCAATAGGGATGGCTCTTTCGTCGTTCTCATATCGTGAATATGTACGTTGAGAAACGTTAAGAATTTTTCCTAAAGCCTCTTGAGTTAAATCATTATCTTCACGCAATGCTCTGATTCTTTCATACTTCATAGCATTCACCTCAATAATGATTATATAAAGACCAAAATGGACTATTGATTTATAGACTAATTTGGTCTAAAATTAAATTCAGAAATATTAGAGAGGGTGAGTTATGATATATCATTATTCTCAGAAAGCGCAGAAAAACGACGGTCAGCAGGAAATCCAGCAGAATGAAAAGCATTTTACAGAAAGTATCTTAGCGACAATTGTTCCGACTTGGAAAAGTTATGCAGAGAAAACAGGCTCATCTTTATTTGTGGAGGAATTCAAAGGGGAAGTTGCCTTGATGTTGACTAATTCAGAGAGATTTGATGTAAGAGAAGAGGATGTGGCAGTAAAGTTGGCTCTGGCATTGGCTACATATATAGGGATTGATATATTTGAGAACGAAGTGCAGTTATGTGTGTCGTATTCCATGGAGACATAATAATTAATTAAGATACTTTATAGAGCTTGGTCATCGTCTGAAGGAATATATTGCGCAACATCTTCTAATCTGCAATTAAGAATTCGGCATAAGTCATTGAGAGTGGTAGTGTTCATAGGTTTGTTTTTGCGGAGTTTATCAATGATTGCACTTGATACATGATACTTATTAATTAGAGTATAAGTTGTTTCTTTTGAAGTTTGTAGCGTCTTCCAAAATGGACTATAGTCAATCACGTGCCAGCCTCCTGTTTTGTATAGTATTAACATAGGATATGGTTTTATACTTGACTATAGTCAGTATAATGACTATAATATAAATTATACTGTTATGTTAAGTTTTTAGAAAAAATACCACTGTAATATACAAGGAATGAAAAAATGCAGGATGAATTAATTGTTAAAATAAAAGATTGCCTTGAAAGTATTTGTTCAATATTTAAACGAGTAGAAGATGCAGGGATAGTATCATCAGGTTCGGATTGCTACCTGACAGTAGACTTTAAAATGGATATTCTGGACATGATGTTATATTTTTGTGCTTCAAGTGGAACTTTATCTGAAGAAAATGCTGATTTTATAAATCGTCTATTAAATGTTGAAACAACGGCTGAAAGTTATATTGCCATGATTGATGATAATAATATTTATAGTACAGAATATAAAAAAGCTAATCTTGCTTCTTTGCAAGCAATAAAACCATTTGATAATTTAATAAATGAAATTTATCAAGATCCTGTAATGCCATCTATAATAAGTATTATGGAAAGTATCGCAAAAACAATAATAAATATGAATGGAGGTATTAATGAACAAATAAGTCAAGATTATAAGGTGTTTTTTACAAATTTAAAAAAAAATTATATGTCGCAAGATAATAGAGATTTTGCTACTACTGCAATTAATGAAACTATTTTACACAATAATACTTTAAAGGCTTATTATTTAAAAAAAAAAGAGCTTAACAAAAAATCAGAACATGCATTAAAGTATAAAGAACACGATGAAATATTTTATCAGTCTGTACTATATATTGAAACAGAAAAAGGCGCTGGGAGCGCTTTTATCATTACGCAAAATGGCTATGTCATTACGTGCGCACATGTAGTTAAAAATAGCAAGGAAATATATGTAAAAGTTAAATGTAACGACATATATGATGTGTTTCAGGCTCAATTAGTCAAGGCTGATTATGCTATAGATATTGCATTATTAAAGATTGAAGAGGGAGATTATTATTATTCTTATTTAGAACTTGAGAAAATCCCATATCCTGGTGAAGAAATAATAATTTTAGGTTATCCATTTGGTAAAAACGTTAACGATGATGTAATGGCATTAAATATCAGTTTTGCTAAAGGATATGTTTCTTCGAATCAAGTGGTTAATGGAATAAATAGAACTTTATTGGATATTTCTGCTAAAGCAGGAAATTCGGGGAGCCCTATAATAAGTACTGAATCAGGAAAAGTTATAGGAATCTTATGCGGCAGTATGCTCGGTGGCTTAAATAATCGCGAAGAAATAAACTACATGATACCAATTTCATATATTGATAAAGTCCTTGATAAAAATTAATTTTATAATACGGGAGGTTCAACTTATGTCACAAGAAGAAAAAAACACTTTAATCAATGCTCTTTTAATTGAGTATGCAAAACAGAATAACTGTCTATCAATGGAAAAATCAGCTTTTTCCACAGAACAACTATTTGAAGCAAGTATGTCTAAGAAGATTGATAATCTAAAAAAGGTATATGACACGATTTCAGCAGAAGTAAATAGTAAATTTTGATGAAGTTATATTTTTTGAAAGGTTTATCTGAAGCAAACAGGTAGACCTTTTTCATTTACATATAGATTTAGATACTTCATATACAATTCAGAATCCGTATGATGCTGTATGATGTTCATCAGATGCGAAAATTTTATGTCCTCTAAGGCAACAGGAAAAAGTTCGCAGAAGTCATTGGTGGCCTAAAAACAGGCAGTGAAATTTGTTATTGACAAAACACACTTTCCTGTGATAAACTAACTAAGCATTCGAGGTAATCCTATGAATGATATATAAAATAATCCTATAAGCAGTAAAAGAGTCCAGTAAAATCAAGCCTTGCGAGGTGTCTTTGCTCAGTTGGTAGAGCAGAGGACTGAAAATCCTCGTGTCACTGGTTCGATTCCGGTTCTGGGCATGAAAAGCTAAAAGAGCTTGATAATTACTGTGTTTATAGTGGTTATCAAGCTTTTTGTTATTCGTAGGATTTTTTTCAGAATTGCAGTAATCCCAGTGTCATGAAAGAGAGGAAAATCCTATGCAGAAAATCACAATGTCTAAGAAAACAAATCTAACTGTCGATGATGCGTTCGAATTATTTATCCGTAAGTGCAAAATAAAGAATCTTACAGACCTATCTGTAGAATCCTATGAGAGTAAGATTAAACGGCTTTACGAGTTTTATGGGAAAGATTCTCTTGTATCAGAGATTGATTTTGAAACCATAGATAAGTTTGTGTTATGGCTGAGAGAAAATACGGAAGCTAATGATGTTACGATAAATGGATATTTGCGGGCAGCACGTGCATTTCTGTATTTCTGCATGGATAACGGCTATGTAGCGAGATTTGATATCAAGCTTATAAAAGCTGAGACGAAGTTAAAAGAAACTTACACAAATGATGAACTGATGAGCCTGTTGAAACGTCCGGATATGAATACCTGTAGCTTTTCCACATATAAGACATGGGTATTTATTAACTTTCTGGTAGGGACAGGAGCCAGAATATCTACAGCATTAGATGTCTGTATTGAGGATATCAACTTTGAGTCGGGTGTGATTGTATATAAAAAGAATAAAAACCGTAAACAGCAGATTATTCCGTTATCGGCAACTTTATCAGATATTTTAGGGGAGTACTTGCAGATACGGGGCGGCGAGCCAAAAGATTATTTGTTCTGTAATGAATACGGAGAACATGCAATTCCAAGAACGTATCAGCAGTTGGTACGGCGGTATAATAGAAAAAGAGGAGTGTATAAAACATCCTGTCATGCGTTTCGACATACCTTTGCGAAAAATTGGGTTATGGCTGGAGGAGATCCGTTTCGTTTACAGAAGATACTCGGACATAGTACTTTATCAATGACAATGCAGTATGTGAATATGTTTTTGCAGGATTTGCAGATGGATTTTGAGAAGTTCAACGTACTGGATAATCTTAAGACCAGAAAAAACGTAATACACATGTAAGATTGTTTTGCTCCTTTTCTTTGCCAAGCTTTCTTTTGGAGCAGGAAAACCAGATTTAATAGGACTTAGTGAAACAAGAGCCGCAGGCCGCAGTTGAACTTTAGTCCTATTTCTGGTTTAGGCAAAAGAAAGCGGGATATAGACTGAAGATTTACAGCCCATATGGTTTTGTGATATTATATTAAAATGAAAAATGTATATGGAAAAAGAAAGGACGTATTAGTATGGATGATAGAAAATTTTTGTCAGATGTATTAGATGTACAGGAAATCTTAGAGTGTCCTACACAAAAAATATTTATATTCTCTGGGGTTGGTTCTGGAAAAAACACTTTTGTAGAGGAAAAACTTTCGCAATATGGCAATATCCTTTATATAAGTTCAAGGCGAGCTAAGGTAGATGAAATATTGATAAATGGGTTAGGACAGGAATATATCCATTGGAAAAATGATACAAATGATGTGGTAACTACGACGAATTATGGAATAGAAAAGATGGTTCGTAATGATAAGTTTGGGTGTGAATCTTTAAATAAGATTTTGAAGCATTTTCAATTTTTTGTAATAGATGAGGCACATTCTCTATTTACTGACGCGACTTTTGCGAGTTCTTCTTTTCATGTAAGAAAGTTAATGGAACATATTCTTGCAAATACTAGAATTAAAGTCTTATTGATGACTGGCACACCAGAACCTTTGAGATTTTTACTTCAACAGAAAAAAGATGATTATACAGTATTTGATTGTTTTGATAAATGTATTAATGTGGTACCTAAAAAAATAGTAATCATTGAAAAGAAAACAGCGATTAACTATATTAGAAATTTATCAGATGATGAAAAAACGATTTATTATTCTAATTCTGCACAAAGAATAGTAAAGGGTAAAAAATCGTTAGTTAATCAACTATGCGACAATGATAGCCTCAATAGAAAATTAATTGCTATATCTATGAGCGAAACGAGAGCGACAGAACATGAAAGCGATTACACAGGACTAAAAAAATTGTGTTTAGAAACAAAGGATTATATTGTACAGAAAAACAAACTGCCTGAAGATAAAAAAGTACTTTTAACAACATCTACATTAAAAGAAGGAATCAATATAAAAGATGAAAGCATTAAAGTAGCATTTATAGAAAGTCATTTATTGTCAGACATTCAACAGTTTGCCGGAAGAGTTAGGGATGGTTTAGATACGTTATATGTTATTGCGGATGCTTCACAAAATGATGTATCAGATGAAAATATTAATCTAGGAAGGATGGAATTAATTTACGATATTAAAGGAGCTTTGAAATGGATTAATGAATATCAAAGTGAGTATATTGAAAATGGGGAATCTGTTCTTTATCAAATTACGGATTATGAGGATAAAAATTTGTATGTGTTTAAAGAGTTTTATTCTGGAGAGTGGAGTTTGGCAAAAGTAGGCAGTAAAGTAATGAATGATTATATAGCATTTATAACTAAAAGTAATAAATACATAGAGTTTAACCATATTACAGGAACATTTGATATAGATATATATAAATTTAGAGAAGAATGTAGAATAAATAAAATTTTGCATCATAGTGATTGGACAAAATTAATACAATCATATTCAAAAAATCATGGAATTGAGTATATAGTAGCGACCAAAAAAGGTATTCTCAAAAAAGAGAAAGTTGTTGATGAAGAAAAAGTTTTAAAATATTTGGAAGAAGTAGAGGGGGAGACGTTTGAAAATTATAATAATGGACAAAATGATTTATTAGATACTCTGCGGGAGCTTATGGGATTAGAGCCAGGTTGTAAAGTTAAATCTATACGCTCCACATTAGATGAGATGGATTCATATGTTAAATATTATATAAAAGACTGGAAGAGAGAAAAAAAGATTAATGGCAAAAGGAAGAACATACAATGTTATAGTGCAATTAAATTAATTGATGAACATTGAAAGACAGAGAAGCCATACGGTTTAAAACATATAACTAATATAAAAAATGTATATGGAATAAAATTATTCAAAGTATCAAATTTAATATATATTAAAACAGTAATAAAACTGCTTGATTTTTGTAGAATTTCATGATATTCTTAAAGTATCAAAACAAACGAAGGTTAAATATAATACTAAAAGATGCAGGAGGTCTCACATGGAATACGGATATGCAAGAATCAGCAGAGTAACACAGAGTATTGAAAGGCAGATAAGAAATATTAAAGCCGCTTTTCCTGATGCTGTCATTGTTCAAGAAATATTTACCAGAACAACACTGAACCGTAAGGAATGGAATAAGCTGTACAGCAGGGTTCAGAAAGGAGATACAATTATCTTTGACAGTGTCAGTCGAATGAGCGGAAATGCAGAGGAAGGAATAGCGGCATATGAGGAACTGTATAACAGAGGTGTTTCACTGGTTTTTCTCAAAGAGCCGCACATCAACACAGAAACCTATAAGAAGGCGCTGAATAATCTTGTCAGCATGACGAACACAAGCGTAGATTTCATTCTGGAGGGTGTCAATAAATATCTGATGGCACTTGCAAAGGAACAAATCAGAATTGCTTTTGAGCAGAGTGAAAAGGAAGTTTCAGACTTGCATCAGCGAACGAAAGAAGGAATCCAGACTGCACGATTGAATGGGAAGCAGATTGGACAGAAGCAAGGTGCAAAGCTCCATGTCAAAAAAGCTGACCCGGCGAAAGAGATTATCAAGAAGCACAATAAGGATTTCGGGGGACAGTTGAACAACGAGGAGACGTGGAAACTGGCTGGAATCAGCAAGATGACGTTTTACAAATACAAACGGGAACTTATAGAAGAGGCAGTCGAATAACGGCTGTCTTTTCTTATGCGATAGAGTTGGAAGGTCTGGAACGGTCTGAAAAGCCACAGATAAGCGTTAGAATCTGATAGGAAAGGGAAAATACGGAGATGAGCTAGGAAAGGCCAGAAAAGACTTATACGGAGCTGAAAAGGACGATACAAATATTAGGGGTAGTTAAAACTTGAATGAGAGTTAGAGAACTGCACAGGCGGGGCAGGTGATTGATTTTCACACCGGTAACAGAATTATGTGCAATTAGTTCACATCCTTTTTTGGTGATAAGATAACAGGGCTGTGTTTTATTCTGTGAGGTTTTATAGGTTGATTCCTTGAAAAAATCGGTGAGGGAAATCTTCCCCTGACCTAACTGGTCGCAATATCTGCGAATATCTTTAAGTAAATCATTGTGAGATTTCCCGACCATCTCAGCAACTTCACGGCTAATAACAAAAATAGAAAGCTGATTTAATGGATACAGAAATATATCTTAAAGAGTCCGGCGGCCAGGATTTATTATTGCAATAAGGAATTTCATATTAATTTTTAGGATAAGGTTCTTTTTGATTTGTCCTGCCGACTAAGTAATCAATACTGGTTTTATAAAAGTCTGCCAACTTACTTAAGATTTCAATAGGGATGGCTCTTTCGTCGTTCTCATATCGTGAATATGTACGTTGAGAAACGTTAAGAAAGTTTCCTAAAGCTTCTTGGGTTAAATCATTATCTTCCCGCAATGCTCTGATTCTTTCGTATTTCATAGCATTCACCTCAATAATGATTATATAAAGACCAATATGGACTATTGATTTATAGACTAATTTGGTCTAAAATTAAACACAGAAATATTAGAGGGGGATGAGTTATGATATACCATTATTCCCAGAAAGTGCAGAAAAATGACGGGCAGCAGGAAATCCAGCAGAATGAAAAGCGTTTTACAGAAAGTATCTTAGCGACAATTGTTCCGATTTGGAAAAGTTATGCGGAGAAAACAGGCTCATCTTTGTTTGTGGAGGAATTCAAAGGGGAAGTTGCCTTGATGCTGACTAATTCAGAGAGATTTGATGTAAGTGAAGATGATGTGGCAGTAAAGTTGGCCTTGGGTTTAGCTACATATATAGGGATTGATATAGCTGAAAATGAAGTGCAGATGTGTTTGTCGTATTCTGTGGAGTAGGAATAAATAGACTATAAAAATAATCATAGTTTATAGGGCGCTACAATAAGAAAAAGCAAATTTTTTGCTCAACTTCTGTAAAATGTGTTAACATTGGTATATATTGTAAAACAATTAGAGATTTGATAAGTTGAGGAAAAATATATCTGAATAATGGGGGCACTTATGAAAAATGAGAAAATAGCTGAAACTGTCAAAAATGTTATTGAAGAAGATTTATTTGTAGATGTGGATACGCGAAGTTGTGTTATTGATTATTTTTTGCAAAATCCAAAAGAATTTGAAAAAAGAAAAGATGCTCTAAATAAAGTATCGTTAAATTTTTTTGATGCAAGAAAAACACAATTAAAATCTGAATTAGACAAAGGAAATATTCTTTTTTTTAGAAAATATAATTATGAAAAAATATTAAATGATTATTTGTGTAAAAATTATCAAGTTGAAAGTCTGGAGATAGATTTACTTTCTTTTAAGATGGAGCCTGTTGATAGCGCCCAAAAAATTAAAGAAGAAGTGAAGAGGGCTAAGAGGGCGAAAAAAGAAAAGGAACGCGAAGAGAAAGAAAGAGAGGTCCTTAGCAATCTTGACAATGTAATATGGTTTAAGGTGATTAAAAAAAATTATATTTATTATAAAGGGATGTTCCGTGATGGAAAGGAGTTAGAGCTCCGAATAAATAATACTAAAAGAAGGAGTAAGCAAGCATCAAATAGTTATTTAAAATATGATAATAAAAAAATTAGTTATGTAGAATATGATATTAATGTTGTGATAGACACAATTCAAAAAACGTACTCAAAGAACGAAAAGATTGAAGCTATGAGCCGTATTTCGGATACAAAAGAGTTAAAAAAAACTGAAGCTGAAATAGAGAGAGAACGGATAAAAGAAGAGAGAAAAAAAGAAGAGCAAAAAAAGAACAGGGAACAATTAAGTAAAGAATTAGAACTAATTTCCAATATTGGTAATATAAAATGGGAAAAGATAATAGGGGCAAATTACTTTATTTATAAAGGGATTTTTCGAGATAATAAAGTGGTAGAATTTCGAGTAAATAACACTATGAAAAAAAAGAATCCTACGGCAATGTATATTTTGAGATATGACAAAAAACCCGTTCGCTATGCCGAATATAACGGTGATGAGATAGTAGAATTAATAGAAAAGACACATCCCATAATTAAAAAAAATGATAAAATTATAGCGGTAGTTCACAAAGAACGAATGTCCAGTGATAAAAAAACTCAAAATACTATTAGCCCAGAAACGGAGAAGAAGCGGAAAGAGGAAATTGAAAAAAGAAAAGTTGAATTAGAGGTACAGCAAAAACTAAAAAGGGAACGTGAACGCATACATAACGAGCGAATGAGAGCGGAACAAGAAGCAAAACGTTTGAGAGATCTGGAAAAACAAAAACGTAGACAACTACAAGAGCAAGAAGAACAGGAATCACTTAAACAATTACCACAGATTGGAGCACAGGATTTTGTTGTTCGTAGAGCAGTATTTAAATGTATGCATGCCAAACATGAAGTCATAGATTTGACAGCGGCTGTTAAAATAGTAAATGACGATGGAAAAGGAAAATTAGTAAAAGTAGCGGCTGGATATTGCAAAAAATGTAAAATATATTTCATTATGGAGAGTACATATCAAAAAATAAGAAATATGGGGATTGTAGTGTGTCGGATAAGTGATGAAAAATCTTATTTGAAAAATCCTTATATAAATGGAATGAGGTTAGCAAATGAATCTATACTTATGCAATTTGGTTATACAGTATCACAAGTAGAAGGTTTATCTTCAACAAAACGGCAAAAAATTCTTGCGGTTATAATAGATAATCATATTTTAACTAAAACGGAAATTATCAGTTATTTAGATTTTTTTATTAATCAAAGAAAATATCAAAGTAGATTTGAATTGGCTATTTCAAAATGGGAGGCGGACAGGGAATTTGTACAAGAGTATAGAATAGGTGAATTTACCCAATTTGGTGTAAATGCTATTTATCGAAGATAGTCTTTTAGAATACTAAAGGGTTACGGTAAACTATCGTAGCCCTTTTTGCTGAGAAAGACGGTATGTTATCTGTCCATGCAGATTTAGATTCTTTATATATCATCCAGAATCCGTATGACATCCATCATCTGCGAAGATTTTATATCCTCTAAGGCAGCAGGAGAAAGTTCGCACTTGCTATTGACGGGCGGCTCCAGATGACAGCTGACTTGAAATTTGTTGTTGACAAAACATACTTTTCTGTGATAAACTAACTGAGCATTCGAGGTAATCCTACGAATGATATTTAAAATAATCCTATAAACACTTAAAAGAGCCCAGTAAAATCAAGCCTTCCGAGGTATCTTTGCTCAGTTGGTAGAGCAGAGGACTGAAAATCCTCGTGTCACTGGTTCGATTCCGGTTCTAGGCATTACAATTTTTATAATTGTATGGGATATTAGCTCAGGTGGTAGAGCACTTGAC
>CALWBE010000036.1 GCA_944375955.1 uncultured Clostridia bacterium
GCTTTTTATTCTATAAGACAAACCGCATGCGCTGATATTCCCTCAAGCCTTCCCGTAAATCCGAGATGCTCTTCTGTCGTTGCCTTTATATTTATCTGCGATATATCGCATCCCGCCGCTTTAGCAATATTACAGCGCATTTTCTCTATATACGGCGCAAGCTTAGGCTTCTGAGCTATTACGGTACAGTCAGCATTGCACAATACAAATCCTTTTTTTCTCACCTTTTCCGACACCTGTCTCAAAAGCTCCATGCTGTCCGCGTCTTTATACCTGTCATCGCTGTCCGGAAAATGCTTTCCTATATCTCCTTCTCCGATAGCCCCCAAAAGCGCGTCCATTAAGGCATGCGCCAAAACATCTGCGTCTGAATGCCCTAAAAGTCCTTTATTATACGGTATGTTTTCTCCGCCTATTATCAGTCTGCGGTTTTCCGCAAAACGATGTACGTCATATCCGTGTCCTATTCGCATTTTTCATTTCCCCTCTTTTTGCCTTTCATGTTCATCAGCAATACGGCGCTTTTCTATTATCGCTTCCGCTATAAGCACATCCTCCGGATATGTGATTTTTATATTGTCATGCCCGCATTCCACAAGCTTTACAAGAAATCCCGCCGACGTTACAAGTCCGCTTTCATCAGTTTCTTCAAGTCCCGTCTTGCGTGCAAGCGCTTCTGCCGTATGAAACATATCCGCATCGAAAATCTGCGGCGTCTGTATATGCCATAAATTTTCCCGCTCTATAGTTCCTGTTACAAGGTTATTTTTATCAGTTATCTTAAACGTGTCTTTCGCTCTCGCTGCGCAAACCGCATTACCGTACATCTCCGCAGCATGAAATGCTCTTGTAAACTCTTCTTTAGTTATAAGCGGTCTTGCTGCGTCATGAACCGCCACAAATTTCGTCTTTTTTTTCCCTTTAAAACCCGCTGCAAACGCTTTTGTTACAGATTCCTGACGGCTTTTTCCGCCTTCTGTAACAAGGATCTCTTTCATGTAATTCTCTCTGCCCGCAAGCTCTCTTATCAGCAGCATTTCTTCCCTCTTTGCAGATATTATAACTCTCTCGACAAAATCACAGCTCATAAACATGTCAAGCGAATACAATATCATGTGCCTTCCGCAAATTTTCATAAGCGGCTTCGATATTCCTCCCATTCGCTCTCCGCTTCCTGCTGCAGCTATTATTACAGTTACCGGCCGGGTATTGTTCTGTCCGCTCATGTTTTCCTCTGCCTCTTTTCTCACGTAACGTTTTCCTGATTTTTAATACATTACGATTTTAATCTATTTTATCATTATGTGTCATTATGTGTCAAGCCTAAATCCTCAATCCGGCAAGTATATGACAGACTGTTTGATAAATTAACCAATTATATTATATTTGTTAAGCGTTCGGACATATATTTTTTTATAAAACTATTGCAAAATTACAGCCGTTTTGATTATAATAATATGTATGCACATAAAATAACATAAATTTTGCCTGGGATGTGAAAAATATACGCTGCGACAGAATAACTTCAAGAAAAAATCCTAAAATAATTTCCGCATGTGCGCTCTCGGATAAAAAAGTCCGCGATTTAACCGGTCTTTTTGCTGCCGAAGGAATAAAGCTGCTGCGTGAAATTCTTTATGAAAATATAAAAATCACCGATATTTACCATACTAAAAGCGCAGCCGTAAAATTTTCTGAAGAACTTGAAAAAGCCGATATGTCAGGTGCAAATATCTATGAGGTTTCCGACGAAGTTTACGACAAGCTGTCCGAGGAAAAAAATCCCGAAGGCGTTTTTACCGTTGCAAAAAAATTTCCGGTATACCCTCATGCCGTACAAACTCCAGGAAATGGCGGCTTTGTCATTCTTGACAGCATTCAAAATCCGCTCAATATCGGCGCAATTATACGAGCCGCCGCCGCTTTGGGCGTGGAAAAAATTCTCTTAGGCGAAGGCTGCGCGGATATTTTCGGACGAAAAACCGTCCGTGCCGCAATGGGCGCGCTTTTTAAGGTAAATATATGTGTATGCTCTGATATCTGCGAAGAGTTAGGACAGCTTAAAAAATCCGGCTCGCGAATTTTTGCTTCGGCGCTCGGCGCTGAAAGCACTGATATAAGAAATATAAAATTTTCTCCCGACGACTGCATAGTTATAGGAAATGAAGGCAGCGGAATATCAGAGAAAGTTCTTTGTGTATGCGACAAAAAAATAATAATACCTATGCAGCAGAATACCGAATCTCTTAATGCGGCGTCTGCCGCATCTATCCTTATTTGGGAAAAGCAAAAGGGAGTGATCGAGTGAATACAGATTTTGCTTCCGAAAAAATTCTCTCAGGAAAGCCCGCTTCCGGCCCTGACTATTTTATATGGCTTTCAGAGCTCTGCGGCGCAGGATCGGCGCTGCCGAAAAAGATTTACGAAGCCTTCGGCGGGAATATACGCAAAGCATATGAAGCGGATTTTGACGAATATGTTTCTATGGGATTTTCCGAAAACGATGCACAGCTTCTTTGCGACAAAGATTTTACAAGAGCCAACAGCATTATAGATTACTGCGCCGAAAACCGCGTCGGTCTTCTATGTTTCGGTTCTGATTATTATCCTCAAAAACTGTATGAAACAAAAACACCTCCTCCGGTTCTTTATTATAAAGGACATATCGAACGCCTGCGCGGCGGCGCGTATATTACCGCCGTAGGGAGCCGGAAATGTTCGGAAGAAGCATACGAGGCAGGTTATTCTTTTTCATATAAACTTTCATGCGCTGGAATTTCGATTATTTCAGGACTTGCAACCGGTATTGATACCGCATGTACTTCCGGAGCTTTGGATGCCGGAGGTTTTGCGGTTGGAGTATTGGGCAGCGGCATAAATATCTTATATCCGTTTGAAAATTCAGCACTTTTTGCAAGAATGTTTCGTTCCGGACTTGTTATGACCGAGTTTTCACCTTATACCGAACCGAAATCAGTAAATTTTCCTATACGAAACAGAATTATGGCGGCTATGGGAGATGCAGTACTGGTAGTCGAAGCCGGAAACAAAAGCGGAGCTCTTATTACCGCAGATTTTGCGGCTGAGCTTGGAAAACGTATTTTCGCGATACCCGGAAGCGTAACAAATCCCCTTTGTTTTGGATCCAATCGTCTTATACGCGACGGAGCGACAGCTGTGATAGATGCTTCTGATATAATTTCTGAATTTGAATACTGTTATCCTTCTGTCGTTTCGGTAAGATCTTCCCGGCGCAGAACCTCCGATATAAAAGCGGGATATATTTCGAGAAGAAGGCGCGGAAAATCAGCAGCATCTCCGGAAAAATCAGAAATAAAAAGACGAAAAACAAAAGAAATTCACAAGCCAGAAACAGTATTTTCAGACAGAGACGCAACATTTTCTGAAAATGACGGAAAACATGAGGATCTGTCGATGCTTTCAAAAACAGAAAAGAAAGTTTATGAAGAATTGAAAAAACACAGCGCGTCGGCAAACGAGCTGGGACAAGCTTTAAGTATTCCGCAGGACGATCTGCTTTCGGCTCTTACAATGCTTGAAATATTCGGCTTTATAGAATCTTTGCCGGGCGGAATATATGCGGCATTACAGAATATATAAGTAATATAAAATATTATAAATTAAAAAATCGGAAAACATATTCCGTATATCTAAATCACCAAGCAAAATCAGGAGGAAAACCGTGTCAAATCTTGTAATTGTGGAATCTCCCTCAAAAGCGAGCACAATAAAAGGCTATCTTGGCAAGGGATACAAAGTAGTAGCATCAAAAGGACATGTCAGAGATCTGCCTAAAAGCTCTTTCGGCATTGATATAGATAATAACTTTGCGCCTAAATATATAAATATCCGCGGAAAAGGTCCGCTGATAAACGAACTTAAAAAAGATGCCAAAAATGCCGATACCGTATATCTCGCAGCCGACCCCGACCGCGAAGGAGAAGCTATTTCCTGGCATCTCGCAAACGTTCTCGGACTTGACGACAAAAAGGCAAAGCGCGTTACTTTTAACGAAGTTACGAAAACCGCTGTAAAAACCGCTATTAAAAATCCCTCAAAAATAAATATGGATCTCGTCGACGCGCAGCAGGCAAGACGTATACTTGACCGTATTGTCGGATATAAGCTAAGTCCCGTATTATGGAAAAAAATAAAAAGCGGTCTTTCTGCCGGACGTGTTCAGTCGGTTGCTACGCGTATTCTTGTTGAACGCGAAAACGAAATACGCGCTTTCGTTCCCGAAGAATTCTGGAAAATCGAAGCTGAACTCGGCTCTGCCAAAGGTACGCTTAAGGCTTTGTTTTTCGGAAATGAAAAAGGTAAAATAGATATTCATGACAAGGACAATGCCGATAATATAGTTCAAACCGTAAAAAACGGCGTTTTTAAAGTAAAAAATATCAAAAAAGCCGTCCGCGCAAACAATCCTCAGCCGCCTTTTATTACATCGACTTTACACCAGGAAGCCAACAAGCGTTTCGGGTTCCGTTCTGAAAAAACTGCAAAGCTTGCGCAGGAACTTTATGAGGGAATTTCTCTCGGCGAACATGGTACGCGCGGTCTTATCACATATATGCGTACAGATTCGCTGCGCATCTCCGATACTGCGGCAGAAGCTGCTAAAGAATATATTGTAAATAAATACGGTTCTGATTATTATCCGAAAACCCGGAGAACATATAAGTCCCGTGCAGGTGCGCAGGACGCCCACGAAGCTATTCGTCCGTCGGATATGGCTTTTCCTCCTCAGCTGGTAAAACAGTTTCTTTCCCCGGAACAGTTTAAACTATATAAACTTATCTGGGACAGATTCATCGCTTCGCAAATGGAATCGGCTCTTTTGGATACGGTAAACATCGATATCGAAAACTCAGGATATATTTTCCGTTCTTCCGGATATACAGTAAAACATCCCGGATTTATGGCAATATATGAAGATACAAAAGAAGAAAAAGACGAAAATTCCGAAAAAGACGACGAAGAAAAGGAAACCAAACTTCCGGAAGTATCGGAAAATGAAATTCTTTCTCTCGAAAAACTTTCGCCGTCTCAGCATTTTACAAAACCTCCGGCAAGATATACAGAAGCCACACTCATAAAGGTGCTTGAAGAAAAAGGAATTGGACGTCCTTCCACATATACTCCTACGATTACTACCATAATACAGCGCGGATATGTCGAACGCGACGGTAAATCTCTTGTGCCTTCGCAATTAGGTGAAATTACGACAAAACTTATGATTGATAATTTCCCGGATATTGTCGACTATGGATTTACCGCCGGTATGGAGGAAATGCTTGACGAAGTTGAAAACGGCAAAAAAACCATGCTTGATGTCCTGAAAACTTTTTACGCCGATTTTTCGGACGAACTTGAAAAAGCCGAAAAAAGTATTGAAAAAAACAATTATAAGCTGTCCCCTGAAGAAACGGATATAATATGTGAAAAATGCGGAAGCCGCATGGTTGTTAAAAGCGGAAGATTCGGAAGATTTGCAGCATGTCCCAACTATCCCGCCTGCCGAAATACAAAGCCTATCGACAAAAACGGTAATCTTATAGAAAAAAATGCTGAAAACAAATCCGAAAGTCCTGTCCCCGCTCCCGACGATATAAAATGCGATTTGTGCGGCGGCCCTATGGTTATACGCCGCGGACGGTACGGCAATTTTTATGCCTGTGCTAATTATCCCGATTGCCGCGGAACAAAACCTATAACAAAAGATTTAAATATTCCTTGTCCTTTATGCGGCTCAAAAATTCTTATTAAGCACGGCAGAAAAAAAAGCGTGTTTTACAGCTGCGAAAGATATCCGGAATGCAAATTTTCCACATGGGATATACCGCAGGAAGAAAAATGCCCTGACTGCGGCGGCCTTCTTTTAAAGAAAAAAGGCAAAGATCTTATATACTGTATAAATGAAAAATGCAGCTATACAAAAAATCTCGGGAAATAACAAAAATTTTCCTGATATCAGCCTGCTGCCGCATTTTTTTATTAGCTTTTAAACATGCGGCTGCTTTTATCAGCGCGGCATCGGCTGAAAATGATAAATAAGTTTTACGGAGGGAAAACATTTTGAAAATAATCGTTGACTGTATGAGCGGCGACAATGCGCCGGAGGAAATCGTAAAAGGAGCTATCGCCGGCGCGGATTCTTATGATACCGACGTTCTCCTTGTCGGAGATGAAAACGCCATACGGAAAATAATCAGGGAAAATCAGCTTTCTGAACGCCGGGTGTCCATTTACCATACCCCTGATGATCCCATAACTATGGACGACGATCCTTCATGTATAATAAAAGAGAAAAAAGATTCTTCAATGGCTACGGCATTAAGGCTTCTTGCCGAAGGCGGCGGCGATGCAGTTATCAGCGCCGGAAATACCGGAGCTCTTTTCACCGGCGCAACGCTTATTTTAAAACGCGTAAAGGGTATGCGCCGTGCAGCTCTCGGAGCTATCATACCACTCGGCAAACCCATGCTTTTAGTTGACGCAGGCGCTAATACTGACGTTCATCCCGAACATCTTCTGGATTTTGCCCGAATGGGCAATCTTTACATGAAAAAGGTGCTTATGATAAAAAATCCCGCAATAGGTCTTATAAACAACGGCACCGAAGAAAAAAAAGGCACCGAACTTTATGTAGAAGCTCATAAACTATTAAAAAACGCCGGCTTTAATTTTATCGGAAACATCGAAGGACGAGACGTTCCGGAAGGTATCGCGGACGTTATAGTCTGCGATGGCTTTACGGGTAATATTATACTCAAGCTTTGCGAAGGGTTTGGTCTTTTTATCAAAAAAACCCTCGAAGACATGTTTTATCGCAACGCACGCACAAAGCTCGGCGCTGTTTTCGTTCTTGACAGCATAAAAAGACTGAAAAAAAAGATGGACTATTCCGAACACGGCGGAGCTCCTTTTTTAGGTATATCAAAGCCTGTTATTAAAGCGCACGGCAGCTCAAATGCAAAAAGTATAAGCCGCTGTGTTCTTCAGGCAAAAAATTATGCCCGCTCGGGAATTATAAATGAATTTTACGAACTTGCACAAAATAAACAAAAAGATACAAACTCCGAAAATAATTAAAATTAAAGTATAGGGAGCTTTTTTACGCTTCCTCAGCAGAGGTATTATAAAAAATGAACAACGACCGATATCCGCTTCCGCTTTCTGAACTTGAAAAAAAAATCGGATATAAATTTAAAAACAAAAAGCTTGCCGAAACCGCGCTTACTCATTCTTCTTATGCAAATGAACTGCATGCTCACGGGAAAACAGATATAAAATGCTATGAAAGACTTGAATTTCTCGGAGATTCGGTGCTTTCTGTTATAACCTCAGATTATCTTTTTGAACATTATACCGTCCTCGATGAAGGCGATCTTACTAAGATCCGCGCGGCGACAGTCTGCGAAAGCGCCTTGTATGAATATTCAAAAAGCTTTTCAGCAGGCGATTATATGTTTATCGGTCACGGTGAAGAAATAACAAACGGAAGAGAAAGACGTTCTATTCTCGCTGATATTTTCGAGGCTCTGCTTGCCGCTATATATATTGACGGCGGATATTTCGCCGCAAAAGAATTTGCTATGCCGTATATCCAAAAAAAAGTGGACGAACTTACAAGCAAAGGCTCGAATGAGGATTATAAAACCGCACTTCAGCAATTTGTTCAGCAAAACCGCGGAGATATTCTCGAATATGTTTTGGTAGGTGAAGACGGTCCGGCACATGACAAGCGTTTTTCTTTTGAGGTGCGGCTTAACAACAACTGTATAGGCCGCGGCAAAGGCGGTACCAAACGCGAAGCGGAACAGCAAGCTGCAAAAGAAGCTCTGATTCTTTTCGGCGTTATTCCCGAAATGAAACAAAATGACAAGGACAGACAAAAATTTTTAAAATGAATCTTTATACCAAAACAGAAAAGAAACACGCGAATATTCCTATATTTATACCGCACGAAGGCTGCCCTAACGGCTGCGTCTTCTGCAGCCAAAAAAAAATTACCGGCTCGGATGAACGTGCCGACAGAAATATAATTCCTGAAATAGAACAAGCTCTCTCCACTCTCGATCCTGAAAAATACGATACGGAAATCGCTTTTTTCGGCGGCAGCTTTACGGGTATAGACCGCGCGGTCATGGAGCGCCTGCTTAAAGACGCTTATTCTTTTATAAAATCCGGAAGAGTCTCGTCGATAAGACTCTCAACCCGTCCTGATTATATAAATGAAGAAATACTCGGCATTCTTAAAAATTACGGCGTCGTACATATCGAACTCGGCATTCAGTCTTCTGACAATGCGGTTCTTCAAGCCTCAAAACGCGGACATACCGCCGAAACCTCCCTGAAAGCCTGTGAAATGATCGTAAACTCAGGCTTTGTGCTCGGTGGTCAAATGATGATAGGTCTGCCTAAATCTACTCTTAAAAGTGAGATAGATACTGCAAAAATGATATGCTCCGCCGGAGCGTCCGAAGCAAGAATTTATCCGACAGTGGTTTTCCGCCATACCGAACTTTGCTCGATGGCACAGTCGGGGAGTTATATTCCACTTAGCAATGACGAAGCCGCTGTACGTGCCGCGGAATGCTATAAAATTTTTATGCAAAACGGAGTTAAAGTTCTTCGTGTAGGTCTTCAGTCAAGTGAAAATCTGCACTGCGAAAATGACGTCTACGGCGGCGCAAATCATCCGGCGATGGGCGAACTTTGTGAAAGCAAGGTATATTACGGCATTATACTTGACCGCGTTTCTGAAATTCTCAGCAGCTACCGCGGTGAGAAAACTTTGATTTTAGAATGCCCCTACAAAGATATTTCAAAAGTTTCGGGACAAAAAAAGGAAAATAAAAAAGCTCTTTTATTATTTTTAAATAATAAAGGCGTTATGGTAAAAAATATAAAGCTTGTCGGTATTTTCGACGAGGCATTTAAAATAAATGCCCGCTTTGCATACTGAAAACAAAAAAGGAAGTGAACTATTTGCATCTTAAAGCGCTTGAAATGCGCGGCTTTAAATCCTTTCCGGATAAAACGCGGCTGGACTTTGAAAAAGGTATTACGGCAATAGTCGGGCCTAACGGAAGCGGAAAAAGCAATATTTCCGACGCAGTGCGCTGGGTGCTCGGCGAAATGTCTCCAAAATCGCTGCGCGGAGCAAAAATGGAAGACGTTATATTCAGCGGTACCGCAAAGCGCCAGCAAACCGGTTTCTGCGAAGTTTCGCTGATACTTGACAACTCTGACGGCGCGCTTCCCGACGGACATGCGGAAGTAAAAATTACCCGAAAATATTACCGTTCGGGAGAAAGCGAATACAAAATAAACGATAAAACCTCCCGTCTTCGGGATATATACGAGCTTTTTTTAAATACCGGTATAGGCCGAGAAGGATATTCCGTTATCGGACAGGGAAAGATAAGCGAGGTAATATCTCAAAAAAGCGATGAGCGCCGGCATATTTTTGAAGAGGCTGCAGGCATTTCAAAATACCGCTACCGCAAAAACGACGCTGAAAAAAAGCTGGAGGAGACCGAAACAAATCTTATTCGTTTAAGAGATATTGTATCTGAGATAGAAACACGAATAGGTCCGCTTGAAAAAGCGTCAGAAAACGCAAAGAAATATCTTGTGCTCGCCGACAGAAAAAAAGAGCTTGAAGTGGCAATATGGGTAGAGCGCATAGCAAAATCTTCGGTTGAAGCGGACAGCTTTGAAAAAAGAACCGAAACAGCACGGCAAAACTACGAAGCAAAAGAAGCGGAATTATCTGAAAACGACTCAAAAACCGCCGAACTTTCGGATCTGAAGCAGCAAAAAAGCTTCGAAACCGAACAGCTTCGGGATGAAATTTCGGAAATGGAAAACGAAAAAAACGATATCATGTCGAAATGTGCGCTTTCAGAGAACGACATAAAACATTATAACGACCGTATAGCCGCTATAACTTCCGAAAAAAACAAAATTGAAGAAGGCGAACTCAGCCTTTTGAAAGCAGAGCTTTTAAAAGCCGAAGACAAGCTGTCAGAAGCGTCAAAGCTTCTTTCCGAGGCGGCTCAGGATGAAAGTGAAAAGCAAAACGCGCTTTCGGAATCCGAGCGGCTGCTTGCGGCGGAAAAAGATGTTCTTGAGAAGCTGCTTTCCGAAAAAAGAGCGGCGGACGAAGCTATAGTAGCTAACCGCATAAGCTCGTCGGCAGCGCAGAACGATGAAAAAAGCGCGTCAGAACGCCGCGCTTTTATAGAAAACGAAATTAAAAAGACCGAGGAAGAACTTGAATCTGCAAAAAGTTGTCTTGACGCGGCAAATAAGCGGAAAAAAGCAGCGGAAGAAGAAAAATCCGAGCTTGTAAAATCGCTTAATGAAGAAGAACAAAATATAGCTTTACTTGCTTCAAAGCAGGAAGAGCTTATAAAGATAAAAAACGATATTGCGGCAAAATATGCGTCAGCCAGTCACCGCAAGGAAACACTCGAGCGAATGGACAGGCTTCTTGAGGGCTTCCCGGGAAGCGTCAAAACCGTAATGAACGAGCCTTCGCTTTCCGGGATATGCGGACCTGTATCAAAGCTTCTCTCTGTTTCTGACAAATATGTAACCGCAATAGAAACTGCTCTGGGTGCGGCTGTGACAAATATTGTAGTAGAAGATGAAGACAGCGCAAAAGCCGCAATACGTTTTTTAAAGGAACGCGGCGCCGGCAGAGCAACGTTTTTGCCTCTCACCTCAATAAAGGAAAACGTAATACGCGAACCGCAGCTTGAAAAAGAACAGGGCTTTATAGGAATAGGCTCGCTTCTTGTAAGCTGCGACAAAAAATATTCCTTGGTAGCCGGATATCTTCTGGGAAGAACTATCGTGGCAGACAACATTGATAACGCTTCGAGAATAGCCCGCAAATATCTTTTCCGCTACCGCGTAGCTACGCTGGACGGTCAGCTTATAAATGCCGGCGGATCATACACAGGAGGTTCAGCGGCGGCAAAGATCGGCGCAATGTCAAGAAATGCCGATACTGCGGCGCTTGCAAAACAAATTTCAGAATATCTTGATAAAGCTCAGAAAATTTCTTCCGAGCTTAAAGATTTGTCAGAAAAAAAAGCAGAAGCCGTACAGTTTGCCGAAGCTGTCAAAAACGACGTTTCTAACTGTTCGGGAGAGATATACAAGGCTGACGGCGAAATAAAACTTCACGAAGAGCGCATAGAAACCTGCAAAACGCGTATCCTTCATGCCCGTGAACAGCTTGCGGAATTCGGAAATGCCGGCGGAAACGATACGTTAAATAAACTTGCGCTTGAAAAAGAAGAACTTGAAAAAAAGCTTGCTGACTGTGAAAAATTAATCTCGGATACAGAAACAAAAATCGGAATTCTTGAGGAAAAATCCGACGAGTGCGAAAAAGCTCTTACCGAATGCCGCATGAAATTATATGCGGCCGAAAAAGACCGTTCTGCGGCGGCAGGTTCTTCTGCGGATATCAAAAAGCGCATTGAGGATACCGAAAACAGAATAGCCGGGCTTTATGAAGAAAAAAACAGCATAGAAGAAAAACTTTCAGATATAAATGAAGCTCTCGAACACGGCGGCGAACGTATTGATGCTCTTGAAAAAGCTCTTGCAGAAAAAAAAGCGGTCTTTGAAAACTGCCGCGGCAGTCTTGCGCTGTTTGAAAAACAGCTGTCAGACCTCAGGATAAAGCAAAACGACATAATCCGCGACAAGGAAGTATTTTTCCGCGAGCTGACAAAAAGCGAAAGCGCACTTGAAGAAAGACGCAAAGAATATGATTCGCTTACCGCAAAGCTCTGGGAGGAATATGAGCTGACATATACCGACGCGGCGTCACTCGGCTATCCTAAGCCCGATGCCTCCTCAATGCAGGAACTATCTTCCGTACGGGCAAAAATCCGCGCGCTCGGCAGTGTAAATGTCAACGCCGTTGAGGAATACAGGGAAACCAAAGAACGGTATGAATTTATGACAAATCAGATAAAAGATCTGGAAAGTTCGGGAAAAAGTCTTGAAAATGTTATAAAACGGCTTGAAACCGATATGAAAAAACTGTTTTCCGAAGCGATAAAAAAGATAAACGGACAGTTCTCGCTTGTCTTTACCGAACTTTTCGGGGGAGGAAAAGCTTCGATAGAAATAACCGACGAAGAAAATCTTCTCGAATCCGGAATAGAAATAAATGTTCAGCCGCCGGGCAAAATGGTAAAAAACATATCCCTGCTTTCGGGCGGAGAACAGGCTTTTACAGCAATCGCGCTTTATTTTGCAATATTAAATGTAAATCCGGCTCCGTTTTACATTTTTGACGAGATCGAAGCTGCTCTTGACGATGTAAACGTTATACGTTTCGGAGAATATTTGAAACGCCACAGCAAAGAAACTCAGTTTATCGTTATAACTCACCGCCGCGGAAGTATGGAAGCCGCGGACAGGCTTTACGGTGTAACAATGCAGGAAAAAGGCGTGTCAAGCTTCCTTAAAGTTGATGTAAACGAAGTGGAAAAAAAGACTGGACTTAAATTGTAATTCCTTTTTTAGGAACAAATTATGCCAAAAAACGACTAAAATATTACAGAGGTATATAATGGGATTTTTTGAAAAATTAAAAGCCGGACTTAAAAAAACCAAGGATTCGGTTTTCAAGCAGGTAAACGATATTTTTAAAAATTTCGTAAGCGTCGACGAGGATATGCTTGAAGAGCTTGAAGAAGCTCTTATATCAGCCGACGTAGGCGTCGACGCTTCTGAGGAAATAATAGAAAAGCTCCGCGATAAAATCAAGGAAGAAAGAATAAAAGATCCCGAAGAGGCAAAACGCGCTCTTATGCAGATACTCTGCGGAATGATAGGCGACGGCGAACCGCTAAATCTTGAGAATACTCCGGCAGTTGTACTTGTTATCGGAGTAAACGGCGTGGGTAAAACTACATCTATTGCAAAGATAGCAAAAAGATTAAAGGACAGCGGAAAAAATGTTATTCTCGCCGCTGCTGATACTTTCCGTGCCGCCGCAATAGATCAGCTTGAAGAATGGGCGTCAAGAGTAGGAGTCCCTATTATAAAACATACCGAAGGATCAGATCCTGCGGCAGTAGTTTTCGACGCGGCAGCCGCTGCTAAAGCAAAAAATGCCGATGTTCTGATAGTTGATACCGCCGGCAGGCTTCACAACAAAAAAAATTTAATGAACGAGCTTGCTAAAATAAACCGCGTAATAGACCGCGAACTGCCCGGCGCTTCTCGTGAAACGCTTCTTGTACTCGATGCAGTGACAGGTCAAAACGCCGTAAATCAGGCAAAAGAATTTAAATCTGCCGCCGATATAACCGGTATAATTCTCACCAAACTCGACGGAACCGCAAAAGGCGGTATTGTTATTTCGATCAAAAAAATACTCGGAATTCCGGTAAAATATATCGGAGTAGGCGAAAAGATGGACGATCTTCAGGAATTTCAAGCTGAAGATTTCGTGCGCGCTTTATTTGAAGAATAATTTCCCGCAATAAAAAACCGAAAGTGAATATAAAATATGAATACTGTTACAGTAGCTACCAAAAACGCCCACAAAGTATCCGAAATGGCAGCTTTGCTGGACGGAGTAAAAAATATCCGGCTTATCACAATGAAAGATGCAGGTCTTGACTGCGAAATAGAAGAAAACGGAAAAACATTTAAGGAAAACGCTCTTATAAAAGCCCGCGAAGTTTGCAGGTTAACAGGAAAACCCGCAATAGCCGACGACTCCGGTCTTTCTGTAGACGCTCTCGGAGGAGCTCCGGGAATTTATTCCGCAAGATACGCGTCTGAAGACGGTTTGAATGCTTCGGACGAAGCTAATATAGAAAAACTTCTTGAAAACTTAAAAGAAATTCCCGGCAACGAACGTACCGCAAGATTTGTTTCGGCAGTCGCGCTTGTTTTCCCCGACGGAAGGGAATACTGCACTTTAGGCGTATGCGAGGGCCTTATTACAAGGGAAAAAAGAGGAGACGGCGGCTTCGGTTACGATCCGGTGTTTTTCTACCCCGCATTTTCAAAAACCTTCGGCGAAATGACTGCCGAAGAAAAAAACAGCATAAGCCACCGCAACCGCGCGGTTGCCCAGCTTAAAGAAATTATAAAAGAAATAGACTTTTAATAAGAGGAAACTTAAAATGGAAATTTTAGACAGCAGTCAGCGCGCTTATTTGAGAGGGCTTGCCAACCGTATCGACGCTATTTTTCAAATCGGCAAGGACGGTATAGGAGAAAACATGCTTATTCAGCTTGACGCCGCTCTTGAAAAACGCGAACTTATAAAAATATCGCTTCTTGAAACCTGCGAACATTCGGTAAAGGAAGCGGCACAGATAATCTGCGATGCAACAGGCGCACAGTCTGTACAAATGATAGGAAGAAAACTTGTTTTATACCGCGAAGCGTCAAAAGACGAAAACCGCAAAATAGAACTGCCTAAAAAAAAGAAAAAGTAAAAGAAAAATGGAATGCAATTATAAAAAAATCGGCCTTTTCGGCGGTACCTTCAATCCGCCTCATATAGGACATGTAAGAGCACTCGAAAGCTTTTGCCGCGAGATCTGTCCCGACGTCGTATATATAATGCCCTCAAATATTCCTCCTCACAAGGAGATATCTGAAGGTGACAGTCCTGCTCTGCGATTTCATATGGCACAGCTTGCTTTCGGCGGCAATCAAGCCGATATATCCGAATATTCAGAAAAAACTGTTTTTTCCGCTATTGAAATTTCACGCACCGGAAAAAGCTATTCTATAGATACAGTAAACAAACTTATATCCTTGTTCGGATGTGAAAAAATATATATGTATGTCGGAAGCGACATGCTTTTCTATTTCGAGCAGTGGAAAGATTATAAAGAACTTTTTAAAAAATGTGTGCTTGTCACTGCGGCGCGCTGCTCAGCCGATCAGCAGAAATTAAAAGAACGCTGCGAGGAATATCGGGTAAAATACGACTGTGAATATATTTTGCTTCCCCTTCAGCCTTTTGACATTTCGAGCACCGAACTGAGAGATATGCTCTCATGTAAAAACAGTTTATATGAAACCAAAAAGTACTTGACCGGCGAACTTTATGAGTATATAATAAAAAATGACGTATATTGCAAAAAATCTCCTCCGGATGACATAACAAGCAAAAAAACGACAGAAGAAATACGAGGTCTGCTTCCCCGTAATATCGACAAAAATCGTCTCGAGCATACTTTTTCCGTAGAAAAAACCGCTCTTTCGCTTGCCGAAATATATCTGCCGCTTTACGGATATTCAGACAAATATTTTGAAGATATCTCTGCTGCCGCTCTTTTGCATGATTTTACAAAAAACCGTCCGCAGGAATGGCATGAGTCTTATCTTAACCGTTTTATGCGCGGATTTGCCGGCTATCCTGCCGTTTATCATTCTTGGTCCGCGGCATATTACGCGCTTGAGAATTTTTTTGTCAATCCCCGTGTTTTCCGCGCTGTTTACAGCCATACGACAGGACGCGCGGATATGGATATTTTTGAGAAAATAATATATCTTGCGGATTTTATCGAGCCCGGCAGAAAGCATGACTCATGCATAAAACTCAGGGAAAAATTCAATTTTCTTGTTTGCCGTCATTTAAATGAACAAGATAAACTTATAAATATTCTTGACAAAATAATACTCGAATCGCTTGACGGAACGCTTGAACATTTGAAAAACAGCGGAAAACCTGTATGTCCGCTTCTTTTTGAAGCAAGCGATTTCTTGTCCGACGAAAAAAACGTCGGATTTACATCGTTATAATTCGTATAGAACTTTAAGGCAAATTCTTTAATTAAAACATGGAGGTGATATTTTTGACCGGCGCGGAAAAAAGAAAAGCCGTTACAGACAGGCTTGCAGCTCTCGGAATATTCTCCGGTCCGCACGGTAATACGGCGGAAGAATATGTGAAGACAGATAAAAATTCCGAAGAAAGTTCGGGAATTGAAATAAAAAATCTATTTCTTAAAGAACACAACAGCGACAATTATTTTCTAATATCAATGCGGGGCGGCAAAAACGCCGATATAAAATCCCTCAGAAAATACCTCGGGACAAAACCTTTAAGCTTTGCTTCCGAAGAACAGCTTAAAGAAAAGCTGGATGTTACATACGACGAAATATCGCCTTTAGCGGTAATAAACGACAGAACAAATTCCGTTTCCTTAATTATCGACGATTCTCTGAGAGACGGAACCTTAATGGGCTTTTATCCTAATGAAAGCTCTTCGATGATTTTTTTAACATATGATGAACTTGAAAAATATGCCGAAAGCTGCGGACACATGCTTATAAATATGCAGGTTTAAAGCTTGGCTTAAGAGGTAATAATAAATGAAAAAGAAAATAAACTCCGCAGCTGAAAAGCCGTGGAATAAATCAGATAAAAAAACAAAAGAGAAAAAGAAAATGAAAAAACCTTTGAAAATACTGCTTATAATTTTGCTGTCAGTATTTCTTCTTATAATTATTGCCGCAGGCGCTGTCGGAATTTACGCCTGGCGTATGATGAACCGCGCTCCGGATCAAAATGTCGGCGTTAATGATGTTTCTCCAAACAAAAATTCCGGCGAGGAAATTAAAACCGAAGATCTTTTCGATACTGAAAAAGGCTCGGACGGAAGCGAAGTAAAACGCAAGGACGGCGTTTATAATTTTCTCATAATCGGACGCGACAAAGTCGCTCTTAATACAGACGTTATGATTGCCGTTTCATTCGACATAAACAGCAGCAAAGCTGCAACCGTACAAATTCCGCGAGACTC
Source organism: uncultured Clostridia bacterium (assembly GCA_944375955.1). GTDB lineage: Bacteria > Bacillota > Clostridia > Oscillospirales > CAG-382 > UMGS1052. The sequence goes on from CALWBE010000036.1 coordinate 16,842, forward strand.
ATATGTAGAGGATGATGAAGGCAATAAATCAAAAATTAATGCCGTCTTTGCAAGAGGATATACTGAGGCTCAGTCTGAACTTCAAAGACTTAAAAGATCCGCTTCCGGAAAATCTGATGAAGAAATAGCTGAATTATGTAAAGATTCAGGCATAGAGATTACAGCAGATACCTTAAAAAAATATATTAACGGACAAAAAACCTTAGCTGATCTTTCGACTGAATACGGAATTAAAAAACTTCAGCGTGTTATCAGCCGCACTTTCGGAATATATTTTGACTATTATGCCATCGTTTCTACAGACGCTTTCGTAAAAATCGTTGACGCAGTAGGCGGAGTTGATATATATGTTCAGCAGGATATGAATTATGACGATCCTCTGCAAGATCTTCATATTCATATAAAAAGCGGCCTTCAGCATCTCGACGGAAAACAGGCCGAAGGTTTTGTCCGATTCCGCTCAGGATATGTCCAGGCTGATATCGCAAGACTTGACGCTCAGAAAATCTTCTTAACTGCATTCTTTGAAAAACTTTTGAGTTTTTCTTCAGTTACAAAAGTTGACGATATCGTAAGAGCTGTTTATGACAGCGTTGACACGGATATGTCTCTTGAAAATGCTCTCGGGTTTGTAAAACCGGCTCTTGCCGTAGATCTTTCAAATATAACCATGCTGAATATGCAGGGATCCCCTTACAATAACGGAATGTACTATTCTTTAAACAAAGAGGAAAACCTGAAAATAGTAAACGAGCATTTCAATATATTCACTCACGATCTTACTCCCGCCGCTATAAGTGTTGTAGAACTTGTAACCGAACATTCTCAGGGTGATTCCGAAGGAATGACAATGGAGGACATCTCCGAAAATCAGCCTTCTCTCGGTTTTATTCCCGGAAGATATAATTCTTCTGTGCCTGTTTCTTCCGGATCTTCCGGTTCATCGGTTTCATCGGATTCTTCCGAAGAATCAGTCCCGGTATCCTCAGGTTCTGATCCTAAAGAGGAATACTCTTCTTCAGACAGTTCTCAGCTGTCTGAAGAAAACAATGAACAAGGGGAAGGGGAAGGGGAAAGGGAAAACGAAAGTGCAAACTTAAGCGCGCCCGACACCGGCGACTCCGGCGCTGATATTCCTGTCATGGCACAATCGGAAGAAACAGACTCAGGTTCTGACACTGCGGAAGAATCCTCTTTATCTCCCGAATCCGACGCTGCCGCCGCGTAAACTTAAACTTAAACTAAAATAAATAGAAAGGATCTATTTGATCAATGGAAAAAATCATAAACGATAACCAAAGGGATCTTCCGGAAGAAAAAGCACTCGAATCCGGAAAAGCTCTTGCTCTTAAGATTGCTTCCATACTGGATGAAAAAAAAGCTCATGATATAAAAATTATAAATGTAAATAAAAAAACAATTATCGCCGATTATTTCGTCATAGCAGGCGGCTCTTCACGAACTCAGGTAAATTCGCTCGCAGATGAGGTAGAATATAAACTCGGTCTTGAGGGAATAGTTCCGGCGCGTATAGAAGGCCGCGGAGACGGTTCGTGGGTTATCCTTGATTTTAACAGCGTTATTTTGCATGTTTTCGGACGCGACGCTCGCGATTTTTATAAGCTTGAAAAACTGTGGGCAGAAGGAACTACCATTGATTTTAATCAATCTGAAAACTGATCTCTTTTATGTTTGCGGATCTGTTTTTAATTAAAAACTTTGCATTTCAGTTTTAATATCATACAAAAAGTTTTTTACATTCACCTTAATTTGCAGCCTTATGCAAACAATATATCTTTTTATTTGCTTTAAAACAATATTATTATATCATATACATTCAGAGGAGAATTAACAAAACAATGAAACACGATTTTAAACAAATCGAGAAAAAATGGCAGGATGAATGGGAAGCCAAAGGTGCTTTCCATGCCAAAGACGACTATACTCTTCCTAAATTTTATCCCCTTGTCGAATTTCCCTATCCTTCGGGTCAGGGCTTGCATGTAGGTCATCCTCGCTCTTATACCGCACTTGACATAGTCGCGCGAAAAAAACGAATGCTCGGCTATAATGTTCTTTATCCTATGGGTTGGGATGCTTTCGGTCTTCCTACCGAAAATTATGCAATAAAAAACAAAATTCACCCAAAGATTGTCACCGAAAAAAACGTAAACCGTTTCCGCAGTCAGTTAAAATCTTTAGGACTTTCTTTCGACTGGTCGCGCGAAATCAATACCACCTCTCCCGAATATTATAAATGGACGCAGTGGATTTTTATTCAGCTTTTTAAAAACGGGCTTGCTTATAAAAAGAAAATGTCTGTAAACTGGTGTACTTCCTGCAAATGCGTACTCGCAAACGAGGAAGTCGTCGACGGCGTCTGCGAAAGATGCGGTTCTGAAGTCGTACGCCGTGAAAAAAGTCAGTGGATGCTTAAAATTACCGAATATGCCGAAAGACTTATAGACGATCTTGATACTGTCGATTTTATCGACCGCGTTAAACTTCAGCAGAAAAACTGGATAGGTAAATCTACCGGAGCGCAGGTGACTTTCAAAACTACTCTCGGTGATTCGTTTGAAATCTATACTACGCGTCCCGATACGCTTTTCGGCGTAACTTATATGGTAATTTCACCGGAACATCCTATTCTTGAAACCTGGCGCAATAAGATAACAAACATTGATGAAGTCGACGCTTATAAAGCCGAAGCCGCCAAAAAAAGTGATTTTGAACGCTCTGAACTTGCCGATCAAAAAGAGAAAACCGGCGTAAGACTCTCAGGAGTTATGGCTATAAATCCGGTAAATGGAGCAGAAATTCCGATATTTATTTCAGATTACGTACTTATTACTTACGGTACCGGCGCTATAATGGCAGTTCCGGCTCATGATACCCGCGATTATGCGTTCGCTAAAAAATTCGGACTGCCTATGATTGAGGTCGTCGGCGGCGGAAATATAGAAAATGAAGCTTTTACCGATGTTGAAACCGGAACTCTTGTCAATTCGGGATTTCTTACCGGTCTTTCGGTAGAGGACGCAAAGAAAAAAATTACCGACTGGCTTACTGAAAAAGGTATCGGAAAAGCTAAAGTCAACTTTAAGCTGCGCGACTGGGTTTTCTCGCGTCAGCGTTATTGGGGCGAACCTATTCCTCTTGTCAACTGTCCTAATTGCGGCTGGGTTTCGGTTCCCGAAAACGAACTTCCTTTGGAGCTCCCGGAAGTAGATTCATATGAGCCCGGAGAAGACGGCGAAAGTCCTCTCGCAAAGCTTACCGACTGGGTTCGCTGCAAATGTCCTAAATGCGGCGCAGACGCTCAGCGTGAAACCGATACCATGCCTCAGTGGGCAGGCTCTTCCTGGTATTTCCTGCGTTATTGCGACCCTCACAATCCTAACGCTATCGCTTCAAAAGAGTCTCTTGATTACTGGATGCCCGTAGACTGGTATAACGGAGGTATGGAACACACTACCCTTCATCTGCTTTATTCTCGTTTCTGGGCAAAATTCCTTTATGATATAAAAGTTTTGCGCTATCCCGAACCATATAAAAAACGTACTTCTCACGGTATGATCCTCGGTGAAAACGGCGAAAAAATGTCCAAATCCCGCGGAAATGTGGTAAATCCCGACGACATAATCAACGAATACGGCGCAGATACTCTTCGTATGTATGAAATGTTTATCGGCGATTTTGAAAAAGCTGCTCCCTGGTCTTCTCAAAGCATAAAGGGCTGCAAGCGTTTTCTTGAGCGTTTTGCAGGACTTACGGATATTGCTCATGGCAGCGGAATTACTCCTGCGCTTGAATCAAGCTTCCATAAAACCATAAAAAAAGTTACGCATGATATTGACGAGCTTAAACATAATACCGCTATTGCGGCAATTATGAGCCTTATAAATGAAATATATGACGCAAAAACTCTAACACTTGATGAGCTTGACGTATTTACAAGGCTTGTTTGTCCGTTTGCTCCTCATCTTGCCGAAGAAATCTGGCATACAGCTCTCGGTCACAACGATTTTTGTTCGCTCGCTCCGTGGCCTGAATTTGACGAGTCAAAAACCGTGGACGCTATGGCAGAATACGGCGTTCAGATATGCGGCAAGTTCCGCGGCAAGCTCACTCTCCCGGCTAAAACCGCAAAAGAAGACGCTATAGCCGCCGTGCGCGCTGACGCTAACTTTGCAAAATTTCTTGACGGCAAAGAGACCGTTAAGGAAATCTTTGTTCCGGATAAGCTTATAAACATCGTCGTAAAATAATTTTTATAAACTAAGTTTTTTACTTTAAATTTACATGTTTTCTGAATATTAATTTATTTTCGCTTTTCAGACTGTGTAACATTAAAATACTTTATGTTATTAAAATTATTTCTAAAATCTATTGACAACGGATGTATATTGTTATATAATACATTGTAGCACAAAAATATATATCTCTTTGCCTATTGCGAAGGGAGGGAAAAAAATGGCAGAAGTAAAACTTAAAGACGGCGAAAATCTCGACAGCGCACTTCGCAGATTTAAAAGACAATGTGCAAGAAGCGGTGTGCTTACAGAGCTCCGTAAAAGAGAGCATTATGAAAAACCCAGCGTAAAGCGCAAAAAGAAGTCCGAGGCTGCCCGCAAGCGTAAATATAAATAATTGCGGTACGGATGGTGTCTATTTACGATTTGAATATTTTATTATTTGTTATAGACTTTTTATATTAGCCGCTATTAAGACAGTTTGTATTTTTACAAACTGTCTTTTTTTTATTTTTTTACCCCTCTATCCGTATATTTTTGCCGAATCATGATATAAACTTATTATATCCCGCAAAACCTCCGTTTTTGAAAAATCTCTGTTGTAAACTATATTCATCTCACGTATCATACTGAGATTTTCTATCGGCAAAGCCGCAAGCTTGCCCTTATTAAGCTCATCCATACACGCGCTTTTCGGAAGTATGGATATTCCCATATCCTTGCGTATCAAATCTTTTATTGTCGCTATATTATCCACTTCAAGCGTTATGTTGAAATTGTCTATCGTTTCTCCTATACTTACAAGCGTCGCCTCAAACAGCATCCGCGTAGCAGAACTCGGCAGCCGCAGTATCATCTGCTCGTTTTTCAGCTCCGCCAGTGTCACCATCGATTTTTTCGACAAAGGATTATTGTTTGACAATACACACACAAGATAATCGGTATCAAGCATAAGACAATTTAGATTCGGCGTGTTCGGCCGTCCTTCGACTACCGCAAGATCAAGCTCATAATTTTCAAGCATATTATAAAGATTTTTTATTGTATCAGTTATTATTGTTATACTTATATTATGATTCAAACGCCCGTATTTTGCAAGAGCTTCGGTTATAAGGTTGCTTTCGGCTGTATGCGTTATACCTATTCTTATTTTCGTCATACACTTTTCGCTGTCTTCAAGCTCTGAGATCATTTTATTGTATATTGCCTTAAGCCTTTTCGCATAGCGCAACACGATTTCGCCTTCAGCTGTAGGTCTGAATTCGCCTTTTCCTCTCAAAAAAATCTTGATTCCGAGCTCATCTTCGATAAGACTTATATGATGACTCACCGCAGGCTGAGTGAGCGACAGCTTATCTGCTGCTTTCGTAAAATTCTTTTCCTCGGCGACAGTCAGAAGAGTATCAAGCTTTATATCCAACATGCTGACATTTTTCGCTCCTATCATAAAAAATATTTATATATATCAAAATAATTATCACTTGACTTTATATAATAACAGTGTATCATATATTGTATATTTTTTCAAGTAATATTAAATCATTTTATAATATAAGAAGAAACAGGAACAGGAGACAAAATGCCCGATTTCAGCAAATTGTATGAACATATAGAAAAAACTTCGTCAGTGGCGCCGGTTATAATTTCGATAGCCATTATGCTTTTTTTCGGTTTTTTAATGACACGCATAACAAAAAAATTAAAGCTGCCTAATGTAACGGCGTATATTGTAACGGGAATTCTTATCGGCCCGTACTGTTTTAATTTTATTCCTCCTTCTGTTGCGGAAGGCATGGACTTCTTATCTGATATAGCACTTGCCTTTATCGCTTTCAGCACAGGTGAATTTTTTAAATTTTCTTCACTTAAAAACAACGGAGTAAAAGTTATTGTTATAACTCTTTTTGAAGCTCTTGCCGCTTCGGTATTCGTTTTTATTCTCACTTATCTTATACTCGGACTTGATCTTGCATTTTCAATAGTTCTTTCGGCGCTCGCGTCGGCTACGGCTCCGGCGTCTACCATGATGACAATACGTCAGACAGGTGCTAAAGGAGAATTTGTCGACACTCTTTTACAGGTAGTCGCGCTTGATGATATTGTAGCTCTTATCGCTTACAGCGTTTCGATTTCCGTCGCTGTCTCTTCGGTTTCGGGAGCCGCTGTCGGAATATCCGAAATATTAACGCCGATTGCGGTAAATCTCGCCGTTTTGCTGCTTGGCTGTATATTCGGTTTGTTTTTAAAAATACTGCTTCAAAAAAGATCCAATGACAACCGTCTCATAATTACGATAGCTCTTTTGTTTGCCTTCTGCGGGGCATGTGCGCTTTTGGGAATTTCTCCTCTGCTCGGCTGCATGTCAATGGGCACTGTATATATCAATTTCACTGATGACGATAAGCTTTTCAAACAGTTAAATTATTTCAGTCCGCCTATTATGCTTTTATTTTTTGTGCGTTCCGGACTCAGCTTTGATTTAGGAGCTTTATTCGGAAACAGCGGAAGCATCGGCAATATTCCCTTGTTTATTATCGGAATAACATATTTTTTCGTAAGGATTATAGGAAAATATGCCGGAGCTTTTATCGGCTGTTTAATCGCAAAAAAGAAAAAGGAAGTCCGCAATTATTTGGGACTTGCGCTTATTCCTCAGGCAGGAGTTGCGATAGGGCTTGCCGCAATCGGCGCCCGGACGCTGGGAGGAGAAGCCGGAGGTGCGCTTGAAACAATAATACTTGCGTCAAGCGTTTTATATGAACTTGTAGGCCCTGGGTGTGCAAAACTTTCGCTTTATTTGTCAAAATCATATTCTACAAAACTTGAAGAACTTGTATCGGTTGAGGAAACTACCGAACAAGGCGAAAAGAAAAGCTCGCTTGAACTGCTTATAGAGAGAATACAAAAAATTCAGGAAGAAATTCCGAAACATGAAGTTTCTGAAGAGGAACAAGCTTTTACAAAGGCTGCCGAAGAGCATTTTGAAAGTTTATATCCTACCCGTCAAAGACATATCAACAGAAGATAAGGAGGATTTTTACAAATATGATCACCGATCCAATAGCGCAGCTGCTCGGCAGCTGGTCAGAAGAAATAAACGCCGCCACAATTATTATAAGAATTGTTCTTTCAGTTCTGCTCGCTGCAATTATCGGCTGTGAACGTTCAAGCAAAAGACATTCTGCCGGACTTCGCACCTTTATTCTCGTTTCTCTCGCGTCGACAACCGCTATGATGCTTGATATTTATCTTGCCGGCAAAAGCGGCGTCAATTTTTACCTTATTTCCGCCGCGTCTGTTATTGCAATAGCTATAATAAGCGTAAATTCCATGCTGTTCAGCTCGCGCAATCAGATAAAAGGTCTTACAACTTCTGTCGGATTATGGGCGTGCGGTATCATAGGTTTTTCGCTCGGCGCCGGCTTTTATACCGTAACCCTCGCATCCTTTGCCGCGCTTTTATGCTGTCTTTCGGTTTTTCCGGCTTTTGAGGCTTATCTTAAAAACCGATCTAACCATTTTGAAGTTCATCTTGAACTCAAAAGCAGCAGCAAGCTTCAGGATTTTGTCACTACCATTCGCCGTTTAGGGCTTACTATAGACGATATCGAATCAAATCCCGCATATGCAAATTCGGGATTGAGCGTTTATACTATCGCGATTTCAATAAGCAGCGAAGAACTCAAAAAATACAAAACTCATCATGAAATTATAGAGGCTCTGTCAACTCTTGACTATGTTTATCACATAGAAGAAATGCACGGATAATTATTTTTAAAGATATATCGTTTTCTTGGCCTAAAAATATACGCCTGCCCTTCGGTATCCCCGAAAGACAGGCGTTTTTTTATTCATCGGCTTTTTCCGATACTATCTTACTGTACTGCTCGGCAAATTTTTTCGAAAGCTCTACCGGAGTTTCTCCGTTTTCAAGCTTTATATTGTAGCAGGGTTTTTGTCCCATTGATAAAAGAACTCTGCCTTTAAAACAAAGCGTAAGTTTTACCGCGACAGCTTTTTCAACTTTATCGGGATAAAATACAAGTTTGTTTTCCCTCTGCTCGATCTTGTTTATGCCGCTTTTTTCACATAATGCGCGCAAAAGCGATATCTCACAGAGAACTTCCGTTTCTTTCGGAATATCCCCGTATCTGTCAAGCATTTCATCCCTTATTTCATCTATATCTTCCCTTGTTTGAGCCGCAGCTATTTTTTTATACATCTCTATACGTCCGCCGGGAAGCCTTATATATTTTTCCGGAATATACGCATTGACTCGAAGATCTATCGAAGTTTCTTTTTCTTTTTTCGGCGTTATTCCCTTTTCCTCAAGCACCGCCTCTTCCAAAATCCTTATATACATCTCATAGCCTACGGCTTCCATATGTCCGGACTGCTCAGCGCCGAGTATATTTCCCGCTCCTCTTATTTCAAGATCCCGCATCGCTATTTTAAAACCCGATCCGAATTCCGTAAACTCCCGCAGCGCCTCAAGCCTCTTGGACGCGATCTCTGTAAGCTCTGCCGATCGTTTCCATGTTATATACGCATACGCTCTACGGTTTGATCTGCCTATTCTGCCTCTTAGCTGATGCAGCTGCGCAAGTCCCAGCCTTTCCGCGTCTTCAATTATAAGTGTATTGGCGTTCGGAACGTCTATTCCCGTCTCAATTATTGTAGTACATACGAGTATATCTATTTCTCCGGCTACAAGTGATGCCCAAATATCCGAAAGCTCTTCTTTATCCATCTGACCGTGCGCGCATGCTATAACCGCATCAGGTAGCTTCTCCCTCAATTTTGCCGCCGTATTTTCTATTCCCTCTACCCGGTTATGAAGATAAAATACCTGTCCCGCACGGCGCAGCTCCTTTTTTATAGCCTCAAGTATCAGAAAATCGTCGTGCTCAAGCACATATGTCTGCACCGGATAACGGTCTGTCGGCGCTTCCTCAAGTATTGACATATCCCGTATCCCCGCCATTGCCATATTAAGCGTCCTCGGAATAGGCGTCGCAGTCAGCGTCAATACGTCTATCTGCCGCGACATCTCTTTCAGCCGCTCTTTATGCGCGACGCCGAAACGCTGTTCCTCGTCTACCACAAGCAACCCCAGATCGCGGAATTTTATATTTTTTCCAAGCAGCTTATGCGTTCCGATTACTATATCCGTCTCTCCTGTCGCAAGACGTTTTACTATCGCCGCCGCTTCTTTCGGCTTGCAGAAACGCGACAGCATTTCAATCTTAAACGGAAATCCTTTCATCCTTGACAATACCGTCCTGTAATGCTGCATCGCAAGTATTGTAGTCGGTACAAGCAACGCCGCTTGTTTTCCTTCTATTACACACTTGAAAATAGCCCTCAATGCTACTTCGGTTTTGCCGAATCCCACATCGCCGCACAAAAGACGGTCCATCGGATGCGGTTTTTCCATATCTTCCTTTATTTCCCTTACCGCGGTAAGCTGTCCGTCGGTTTCCTCATATTCGAACTGTTCCTCAAACTCGCGCTGCCATTCGGTATCTGGAGAAAATGCATATCCCGGAAGCTTTGTCCTTTCCGCATACAGCTGTATTAACTGCTTTGCCATATCTTTTGCGGCTTTTTTTACTCTCGACTTTGTTTTCTGCCATTCCTTTGTCGACATGCTTGACAGTTTTACATTCTCTCCGGCTCCGGCATATCTTGATACCCGATCAAGCTGGTCGACCGGAATATAAAGCGCCTCGCTGCCGGCATACTGAAGCATGATATAATCGCGCGTAACCCCGGCAACAGTCATCGTCCTCAATCCCTCATAGCGCGCGATTCCGTGTACGGAATGTACCACGTAATCCCCCACCTTAAGGTCCTGATATGAAAGTATCTTTTGTCCCGAACTCTTTTTGTCATGCGCCGCCGATTTGCGCGACAGTCTTCTCCTTTCGGACAGAGCTCTTTCCTCTTCCGTTATAAGCGCAAATCCTGAACGCGTAAGCTCGAATCCGTGCAGATTTCCGCAGATTTTATATATCTCGCCGTCGGGTACGCAATAGCACATTCCGTCTTTTTCCGTCTCTGCCGCTCCGTAAGCGTCCGCTGTCATGCTTCGGATTCCTTTTCCGGACAGCATCTCACATAGCTCGCCTGCCTGCCGCTCGCTGCCTGCAAGTATTACCGTCTTATACCCGAGCATATTATAATTCGATATATCTTCGCACAATACGTCGAAGTTTTTTCCGAACGGCGCCGTCTGTTTTGATACGAAATTGTAAAGTCCGGATATCTCAAAGTCAAGACGCGCCGTAAAATTGCTTGTAACTACCGACGGCTGTTTTGACAGCTTTGACAAAAGCAGCTCTTCTCCGCACATAAACTGCGAACACGCGCTGTGCAGCTCTCCCGCTGACAATAGCGATATCACCGTTTCTTCAATCTGCCATTTGCTGCTTTTTATCCTTTCGGACGTCTTGGGATAATCTATTACAAATATCCCGCCGTCAATACACGATAAAAGACAGCGGTCAGCTTTTGATATCGCCGGCAAGTATTTATCTATATTTGAAATTGTAGAATTTTCAAGCAGTTCCTTTTCTTTTTGCAGCTTTTCAAGCAAAGATTCTGCCGTCAGCTCTTCAAGTTTTTCCCCCGTCTTTTTTGCCTTTTTTACGCGCTTCTCACAGTTTTCTATCAGTTCGCAGCACAAACTTGTGCAGATTTTTTTCTGCTCAGGTGTCAGCAATATTTCCCTTGCCGGAGTTACAGTAAATTCGCTTACGTTTTCTATTCTCCTCTGCGTCATTATGTCGAAAAATCCGCAGGCGTCTGTCTCGTCGCCGTAAAATTCCGTTCTTATAGGATATTCGCTGTCCGGCGGATATATATCAACTATATCTCCTCTGTGTGAAAACTGTCCTTTTCCTTCGACTGTATCGCACTCTGTATATCCGTACAAACAAAGCTTTTCAAGCAGCTTGTTTATGCTGTATTCTTCACCGCGTCTAAGAGTTATGCTGCCTGAAATATTTTCCTCCGGCGGAAGCAGTGAAAGCACCGCTTCCGGAACTGCTATCACGATTTTCGCTTCGCCGCGTGAAATTTTGCGCAGTACCTCAAGTCTTTCATACTCAGCTTCATGTGAAAACGCTTCTACATTATGAAATACAAAATCCCGCATCGGGAAAATGTATACTCCGTCCGCGCAGTATGACAATATATCCTTTACATTCGACGCGGTTTTTTCGTCAGGAGCAATAATAAGGGACGTTCCGTATTTTCCGCATTCCTCTTCAAGATCGTCTGTCAGCGACAGTAAAAGCAGTGCAAGCGGCATATCGGAGATTCCTGTTACAAACGCCGGGGGCTGACGGAAATTTTTGATTTTATAATTCTTCAGCGATTCATATAATTTTTTATATTCATTTTCCCTGCGCATTGCCCCCGCAAGAAGATGTGCCGTCGGATTTTTAAGTATTGACATCCTTTTTCGCCGCCTTTCTTTAAATCTCTCTTTTCTTTTTTTCTGCCGTTTTCTGCCGCTTATCTTTGATATTTTTAAACAGCAAGACAAGGCTTATGCAACTATCATAAGCCTTTTTTATATATTTTTTATTATATTATAAGGTGTTTCGCCTTTTTACGGCAGGCTTTCAGGCTTATGAAAACATATTATAACAATCACAAGCCTTTTGCCCTGCACTTTTTATTTTTTTTATTTTTTTATATTTTTTAAACCGCTTAAACATTAAGAGTTCTTTCCGCTGTTTCCTTAAGAACGCGCGATGCAAATTCATCAAGCGGTACAGCTCCGCAGTCGCCTTCCTTGCGTGAACGAACCGCAACTGTTCCTGCCTCTGCCTCTTTGTCACCTATAACCAGCATATACGGTACTTTTTCAAGCTGAGCTTCGCGGATCTTATATCCTATCTTTTCACTGCGTCCGTCAAGCTCGCAGCGGATTCCCATTGATTTCAGCTTTTTATATACGCCCTGAGCATATTCATGCTGTCTTTCGCTTATCGGCAGTATCTTTACCTGTATCGGCGCAAGCCATGTCGGGAATGCTCCGGCATATTTTTCAATAAGCAAAGCTAACGTTCTTTCATAACATCCGATAGATGTTCTGTGTATAATATACGGATTTTTCTTTGTGCCGTCACGGTCGGTATATTCCATTCCGAACTTTTCCGCAAGCATCTGATCTATCTGTATCGTAATAAGAGTATCCTCTTTTCCGTATACGTTCTTTATCTGAATATCAAGCTTCGGTCCGTAAAATGCCGCTTCTCCTATACCTATCTTGTAATTTATTCCTATATCATCAAGAATATTCTTCATGATACCCTGAGCTTCGTTCCACTGCTCTTCGGTTCCGATATACTTATCCCTGTCCGCAGGATCCCACTGTGAAAAACGATATGATACGTCTTCATAAAGACCAAGCGTTTTTAACATGAATATAGTAAGCTCAAGACATCTCTTGAATTCGTCTTCAAGCTGTTCCGGCGTACACATAAGATGTCCCTCGGATATCGTAAACTGACGCACTCTGATAAGTCCATGCATTTCTCCCGAATCTTCATTTCGGAAAAGCGTAGATGTCTCAGACAGTCTCATAGGCAGATCACGGTATGAACGCGCTCTGTTAAGATATGCCTGATATTGGAAAGGACATGTCATCGGACGAAGTGCAAAACATTCTTTTCCGTCCTCTTCGCTTCCCATTACAAACATGCCCTCTTTATAATGATCCCAGTGTCCTGATATCTTATAAAGATCAGACTTTGCCATGAGCGGCGTCTTTGTTATACGCCAGCCCCAGTCGGCTTCGATATCCTCGACAAATCTCTGCAGCAACTGAATTATTTTCGCTCCCTTAGGAAGCATTATGGGCAGTCCCTGACCTATATAATCTACTGTCGTGAAAAGCTCAAGCTCTCGTCCCAGTTTATTGTGATCGCGCTTTTTCGCTTCCTCTACACGCGCAAGATACTCGTCAAGCATTGACTGCTTCGGAAATGCTGTGCCATATATTCTCTGCAGCATTTTGTTTTTTGCGTCGCCTTTCCAGTAGGCTCCGGTACACTGCGTTAATTTTACCGCCTTTATTTTGCCCGTAGACATAAGATGCGGTCCGGCACAAAGATCGGTAAATTCTCCCTGACGGTAAAAGGATATCTCCTCACCTTCAGGCAATTCGTTTATAAGCTCGACCTTATAGTTCTCTTCCTTTTCTGTCATAAGCTTTACAGCTTCTTCTTTAGGCAAAACAAATCTCTCTATTTTATAATCTTCTTTTATAATTTTTTTCATTTCTTCTTCAATTTTTGTAAGAATCTCAGGAGAAAATGATATCTCTGAATCTATATCATAATAAAAGCCGTTTTCAATCGCCGGTCCTATCGCAAGCTTTGCGGAAGGATAAAGTCTTTTTACCGCCTGCGCCAATACATGAGACGCCGTATGATTATAGGTCCGTTTGCCTTCCTCGCTGTCAAAAGTAAGTATTTCAGCCTCACAGTCTGAATTTATCTGTGTCGAAAGTTCCGTCACTTTTCCGTTAATCTTCGCCGCAACTGCCGCTCTTGCAAGTCCCGAACTTATTTTTTCGGCAAGCTCAAGTGCCGTTCCTCCTTCAAATTCAAACAAAGAACCGTCCTTTAATTTAATATTTAACATTTTAATTCAACGCTTCCTTTCAGTATTATAATTATAAATATTTTTTTCTAAAATTAAAAACAACAAAAAACCCCGCAGAATAATTCCGCGGGGCGTATAAAAATTACGCTGTTCCACCCGTTTTCGACAAACCGTCAATATATAAAAACGGTTTATCCTCATTTCACGCCTTAACGCGGCACACGCCGGAGCATTTCCTCACCGGAGCAAAAAAGCGGTAAGTCCGGATCCTTCCGTAAATGTCTTTCACCAAGTGACATTCTCTCTTGACGGGGAAAACCTGACCCTTGTCTTTTTTATGGCTTATAAATGTATTATAGTTTTGTTTTTTCGATTTGTCAAGTCTTTATGCTATTTTCTCTTTGTGTTTTATATGCTAAATAAATAAGATTTTTACTTATTTATCGATAAAATCAAATTTGCTATGTTTTTATATAATTTTTAAAAGTTTCGCTCTGTTGCAAAAATTTTTTTATTATGATAAAATATACCCGAAAATATAATATTAAATTTTTTAGGCTTTTTTATAATTTATAAAAATATATGCCAAAATATATTTTGGAGAATATTATGAAATATAAAAATATAATTTTTGATCTCGACGGTACTTTGACCGACTCCGGTCCCGGTATACGCAATGGCGTTTCGCATGCTTTGAAAAGATTCGGCATAGGCCCGAAAGATACCGCTTTTTTAAACAAATTTATAGGTCCTCCGCTTTTTGACAGCTTTGTAAACTTCTGCGGCATACCTCCCGAAGAAGCCGTAAAAGGCGAAGCGTTTTTTCGTGAATATTATCAGGATAAGGGAATTTTCGAAAATTCTCTCTACGACGGTATCTATTCCTCCCTTGAAAAACTTTACGGCGCCGGTCTTTCACTGTATATCGCCACGTCAAAACCGGAATTTATGGCTGTTACAGTCGCTGAACATTTCGGTATTAAAAAATTTTTCCGGGATATCCGCGGTTCTGTTCCGGAAGACGGACTTTCAGATAAAAAAGACGTCATCGCGCAGCTTTTGATCTCCCATCCGGAAATTTCAAAAAATAACTCGGTTATGGTCGGAGACAGAAAACACGACATTCTCGGAGCAAAAGCGCATAATATTCCCTGTATTACAGTACTATGGGGATATGGTTCCCAGCAGGAATTCTTGAAGTACGGCTCGCTTTTGTCTGTTGATTCCCCTGATAACCTTGCAAAAGTTTTGCTCAGCTAATTCTTTTATGCAATAGGACCCATTGTTCATAGTCCTGCTGCTTGAAGTAGATATGCCGCTGTAAAACTTATTACAGATCCCGCGAAAAAACCATATAAAAACAATCTTTTTGAAAACTTTTTGCCTGACGAAAGACGTTCATATTTCCCGCTTCCGCCGCATGCCGCTTCGTTTATTATCCTGTTGGCTTCTTCTATAAAATCCCTTTCTGTACTGATATTGCATATTCCGCGGCGAGTTTTTAATACAAAATATGCTTCTTCAAAAAGATCGCTTCCGGTATCTTTTAACATTATCATTCTTTTTGAACAACCTTTTATCATCTTTAACGGTCCTCTTTTCATCTTTTTTGTTTTTTGGCTGCTTTTTTTCGTTTTGGCATTATTTTCCCCGTTTTTAACTTTGTTTATTCATCTGAGGTGTTTATTTATGGATATGGGCGAAATAATTTATAATACCGTAGTTCTTATAGGAACCGCAGCTTTTGCCGTGTCGGGAGCTATGAGTGCGGTAAGCCGTAAGCTTGATATGTTCGGAGTCGTTTTCGTTGGAGCTGTTACCGCTCTCGGCGGCGGTGTTGTCCGCGATGTTCTTTTGGGAAGCCTCCCTCCCGTAATGTTCAGAAATTACAGTTATCTTATAACTGCTGTCTTTTTTTCACTTGCTGTTTTTTTCTCAGCTTATTTCTTTAAGGAAAAATACAGCGCTTCCGCAGCTGCAATTGATAAGATAAACAATGTTTTTGATGCCGCCGGTCTCGGGCCTTTTACCGTGATGGGAGTTGACGCTGCTATTGCTTCAGGCTTCGGCAGCAACTGCTTTTTCTGTATTTTCCTCGGTATGACCACCGGTATAGGAGGCGGTATCTTCCGGGATATGCTGACAGCTTCTACTCCTTCGGTTTTAAAAAAACATGTCTATGCCGTCGCTTCGATCGCAGGAGCATGTCTGTATTATTTTTTGTATGTTTTCTCCTTTTCTTCAGCTTTATCTCTTATTTTCTCATCTCTGCTTGTCTTTCTGATAAGAATACTTGCTACTCATTATAAGTGGAATTTTCCTACAGCCTAAACTGCTTTTAACTCTTTTTTTCATTTTAATTTTTTATTGCTGCTAAAAAACCCTCAAATTTCCTTAAAAGCTATTGCATTTCATTTTTTTATGTGATATAATATATGAGCTGATTCTCTGGTTTTACGGAATTTTTTGTATTTAGTTTATTTCGGACGGAACTTTATCCGTGCCGCAGGATTTTTAATTTTTTGGAGGTCTAACCTATCGTGAACACAATCAATATCGTACTTGGAATACTTTTACTTGTTATGGCGGTTTTCCTTGTTATCACTATTTTGCTTCAGAGCAGCAAGGATCACAGAATATCCGGAACTATTATGGGCAGCGCTGAAACCTTCTTCGGCAAGCAAAAAGGAAAGACTATCGACGGTGTGCTCAATAAGCTTACAGCTGTTGTCTGCATTCTTTTCTTCGTAAGCGTGCTTGCAATGTATGTTACGAGCGATAATACAAATAAGGTCAGCATTCCCGATAACAGCGGCAATTTAGTCACCGACGGACAAGACAATGATATATCCGCAGATGCCGATACCGATGCTGATGCAAATGCTGACGCTGACGCTAATGCTGATGCTGATGCAAACACTGACGCTGACGCTAATGCTGACGCTGACGCTAATGCTGACGTAAACACCGACGCTGACGCTAATGCTGACGCTGACGCTAATGCTGATGCAAATACTGACGCTGACGCTAATGCTGACGTAAACACTAACGCTGATGCAAATGCAAATGCAAATGCTAACACTGAAGCAGAAACAAATAATACTGCTGCAGAATAAGATAATTATTTAAAATAAGACTGCCGGAATTATCCGGCAGTTTTTTTTTCGCAAAAAATTTCTGTATTAAAAAATACTACATAAACACAAAAAATAATACTTTTTATTAAAATTAAAAAAAGCTTAATTTTTTACATTAGCATCTTAATAACAACAATTTTTTCTTTTATAATACAAAATAATTAAATATGTTAGACAAAACATATTGACCGCGTTACAAAAAAAATGTATAATATTATTTGTAGAGTTATAGTCGCATGATTTTTATATAACCTTTGATGAAAGGAATTTTTGCCATGCTGAAAAAATCCACTTATATTATGCTTAGCCTGCTTTTGTGTATCCCTCTGATATTTATAATATATTTTTCACTCGCTATTGATACCGAAAAACCTACCCAGTCATCTTTGCTGGGACTTACGGTTACAAGCAGGGACGGATTTAAATTTACTTACACTGAACAGGAAGATCTTTCGGTTTATCTTTCTGTCATTTCAAATTCAAAGAAAACCGAAAATCCGGTGCGCGACCTGTCTGCAGTGAATCCGACAGTTGTAACGCATACTGAAAAAGACGCCGAATCAAACTATAATTATTATATGTCATTAGATACGGAGGCATGTTATTTTTCAGATACAAAGGGCAGTTATTATCAGATAGACAGCCGCGATGCTGCTTTGCTTGCCGCAAGACCGGAATTTTCATATCTGTATGAAAATTATACGGTTCCTACTCTTACTGTTTCATCTCCCGGCGGCAACTATTCTTTAGGAGCAAAGGAAGGCGCTGAATGGAAATTCAAACGCGCCGGAGAATTTGCCGACGGATTTGTAACCGAAACAGAAGATCCCGGAACCATTGCCTTTAAAAAAGATGATTCTTTGTCACTTAGTTTTTCAACGCTACCGACCAAATGTACGCTTACCGTTTATAACGGCGCGATAACTCTGCATTCTGCAGAATGGGCTTCTTTTGAGGACGGCGATGATATATCCTCTAAGCTTTTGTCCTCTCTTAACAATAAAATTTCCTATACCGCGGATACTCCGCTGACATGTGAAATTTCAGCCGAATGGGTAGACAGCGGAAGCAGTAATTGCTATGGAACTGCATCTTACACAGCAAATCTTCTTTTTGACGTTCCAGTATCATGCGAAACGGTAGATGCAAGATTGTCGCCCGGTGAATTTACCTTCTTAAAGCTTTACAATCTCAACGACGATCAAACCGTTACGCTTGTTTCGGACGATCCGGCGTTTACGCTGCCCGAATCGAGAGTTCATAAAATCGACGATATGACTTTCGTATTTCTGCCGATCGATCTGTCCTCTGCTGCCGGCACATACAATGTAAGAGTTGTCGCGGGAGACGAAGAAACTTCTTTCAAAATTACCGTCAACAGTAAAAATTTCCCGTCAGCTACCATCGGTCAGATTCATGGTATGGCAGGATATGATTCATCTAAAAATGAATTTACATCGCTTATTTCACGTCTTACAGCACAAAGCGTAAACGAGCACTTATGGAATGACGCTAAAGTTTCTGGAAGCGACAACAAGTATAAGTTTGTTGCTCCTATTGCAGACGCCGCAGTAGGATCTCCTGCTTTCGGCACTAAAATAACAGAGGATCCCAATCTTCTTTCTTCCACTCCTTATATTCAGACCGGTATATTGCTCGAAGCCGCAGAAGGTACTGATGTTCATGCTACCGCTTCCGGAAATGTTATATATGTGGGTGAACTTTCATATTCAGGCAAGATGGTAGTTATAGACCACGGTTTCGGCATGCTTTCGGTATATGAAAATCTTTCCGAAATCTCAGTAAACACCGGAGATTCGGTTGAAATGAACTCTGTTATCGGAAAAACCGGAAAAACCGGATATATCTTTAATGCAGGTACTCGCTTCTCTCTCTGCCTTGAAGGTGTATTTATAAATCCTGCTACAAACTATAATTACGGAATTTCCTATTAATATAAAAAGCTCAATTCTGATTTTTTAAAAAAATTACCGTATATTCAGGTTTTTAAATAAGCTAAAAATTTTAATTATAAAAAAAGACAGTCTTAAAAATTAAAGGCTGTCTTTTTTTGAAATTTTTTCTATATTTGGAAAATTTTTCATAGGAACTTGATTTAATTATTATTCGTCAAAATATTCAGCTTATAAAAAATATCCTCCGTTATTTTTATTAAACGGAGGAAGCCTTTTATTCGGTTTTTTTATTCTGCGTCAATTTATTTTTTCCCGTCGTCAAGAAGCTTTTTAAGCTCTTCCATAAAGGTATTGATATCCTTAAATTGACGGTATACCGAAGCAAAACGCACATATGCCACCTCGTCGAGATCTTTGAGTTTTTCCATGACGAGTTCTCCAATCTCGGAAGAAGGCACTTCACTGCGCATTGTGCTCTGAAGATACATTTCTGTTTCGTTTACTATGTTTTCAATCTGCTTTACGGATACCGGTCTTTTCTCACACGCCCGGATCATTCCTTTAATAAGTTTTGTCCGGTCAAAAATTTCACGTGTTCCGTTCTTTTTTACTACAACAAAATTCATATTTTCTATCGTTTCAAATGTTGTAAATCTTTTCTGACACGACAAACATTCGCGGCGGCGGCGTATACTGGTTCCGTCTGATGAAGGACGCGAATCAAGAACTTTACTTTCAAGATTTCCGCATGCAGGGCATTTCATTTGCTTTTTCTGCCTCCTTTCAATTGTTGCTTTTATTTATTGCACACTTAAGTTAAATAAGTTTTGCAAAATCATCTATATATTTTCGCCGTTTTGCAAAACACAGCTTCTGTTTTTGCGATACAGCGGCAAAGATCTTCTTTACCGCTGAAATTTGTGCGGTATACTTCCAAAATATAATCTCCGCTGTAATTTATCTTATCAAGTTTATTTTTCACATCCAAAAAATCAATGTTTCCTTCAAAAGGCAAACAGCATTCATGTTCGCCGTAATCGTTTATGTGAATATGGCACAGCCGATCACCCATGGCTGTAATTATATCACCATAATCCTGCCTTGCACGGACAGCCTGCTTTAAATCAAAGGTATATTTTAGATCGGGAACAAGCCTGCGCAGTTTTTTTATATGCTCTGCACTGTGGCTGCGATGATTATTTACATTTTCCTGAGTAAATACAAGCCCAAACTGTTTTGCCGTTTCTATAAGACGTCCGTAACTTTCACATATACAGTCATCATCCGCAAGACCTCTTGAAAATGTCGGTGTATTTCTCTCGCCGTGAAACACAAAATATTTAGCTCCTAAATAGGATGCGCCTTCAAAGAAACGCTTGTACATTTCTATCCCGTCGGCAACTCTTTCTTTATATTCCGAAAAAAACAAAAGACTTTCAAATGCCGACGTATACGGATGAAATGAAATTATCTCGGTAGAATGCGCTTTTGCTTCGGCAACATACCGGTCAAGATTCTCCTTTTTTATCTCATCAAGAGAATTCATAAATATCTCAGTTACCGGAACATTTGCAGACAGTACGTCGAGAAATGACAGATATGTATCCTGCGGATAATAGCAGGCAGTAGATATTCCGACACGTGACAAATTCATATTCACTCTTTTCTATAAAAACATTTAACTTTTTAATTCTAAATTCGTCAGGAGCGTAGCTATGAAACGTTTGTTATCAAAATTAAACAACATTGGCGATCTGCCTATACTTTTTACAAGGCGCTTTCTTCAGCTTATTTTTTTTACTGCCGCCGTACTTATACTATATTACATAATTTTAGACAGCAAAGATTGTCTTGATCTCCGTGAAAGTTTGCGTATACGTATGTCTATTGAATATATTGCGTGTTCTTTGATGCTTTGTCCTGCTTTTGGGCTTCTTATGGATCTTATTATTAAAAAATACAAATAGTTTTATAATTCTTTATAAAATTATTTTTTATATCTTCCGCACAGCAAAAATATCATGTTCTCTATAAGCAGATATTTATTCACCGGAGATGTTTTCAGCTTTATATCATATTCGGCAACGATATGCACAAGTTTTTTGCACGGATTTTCTCCGTCTTCCGAAATACCCCGGTCATATATTGATGACAGATATTTCAAATCATTTTTTACGGCAAAATCACGTATCCCGGTTTTTGCCGATATCTCTGCCGCTCCCATTCCGCGCCTTTTATAATAATCGACAGAATAAAGCTCGCTTATCTTATTGGAGATTGCTCCGAAAATATACGTTTCCGGCATTTTATCCGCTTCGAGACGGACTAAAGCTTTCATGGCGCGTGAATAATCCCCTTCCGCCACTCCTTTTGCTACTTCGTCAAGCCGCGCTTCGGTATTTTTTATACATATAAAATCAATATCCTCATTATAAACCGCAGGCAGCTTTTTATATGCCGCATATGCGCACAGCTTTTCTATCTCGGATAAAAGCGTGCACATATCGTTTCCGACTGTTTCAATAAAATAATCCACACTTTGAGCGTCTATAACGCATTTTCCCGCTTCAAAATGTTTTTTTACCCATCTTTTAAGCTGTGGACTCGAAGGCGCTTCCCGGCAAAATTCCACATCGAGAATTCCTTCGGTTTTAGACAAAATCTTTATGCTTTTTGAATATTCCGCTTCTTTTTTCGGATTGTTTGTATAATAAAATATTACGCATACGTCCGAACCTATTTTTCTGCAAAGATTTTCAAAGCTGTTTTTTTCTTTTTCCGTAAGCTTATATACCGGCGCTTCCTGCAATTTTATAACTCGTATAGCCTCACGCTTCTTGTCAGATAAAGCTGATCCGTCATCAAAAAAGCTTCCGCTGTAATCTACTGCCGGTGCGGCAGTCATTGCGTCAGCAAGTTTTTCATAGCTGAAATCCTCGCTGTTTATTACGGTTATATTTGAATCCGAATCTATTGCAGCTTTGCAAAGCTCGGAATAATAAAACCGCTTCATATACTCCTCTTCGCCTCGGAATATGTATATGCCCGAAGGCTTTTTTTCTTTTATGCGCGCTTTTATAACCCCAAGGTTTTCCGATTCTGCCGCAGTTTTCTTTTTTGAATAATATCCTGTGCCGTTATATGCCATAGCTATTCCGTTTTATCAGTGAAAAAACAGCGGCAGCTTTTCAAGATAAACTATATCGTCTCTGTCGGCAGCTTCCCCTTCGGCAAGAATAGCCGCTCTGCCGCATATTATTCCGCCCGCGGTTTCTATAAGCTTTTCAAGCGCAGATAAAGATTCTCCCGTACTTATTACATCATCTACAAGAAGTATCCTTTTTCCTTTTATCATCGCCGCATCGTTTCCGTCAAGATAAAGCGTCTGATTCTTTTTTGTCGTTATAGAATGAACTTCTGCCGATATCGGATCGCACATATATACCTTTAAGCCCTTGCGCGCTACAAAATGCTTTTTCTCTCCAAGCTGACGCGCCATTTCATGTATAAGCGGTATGCCTTTTGCTTCCGCTGTGATCATATAATCATGCTCCGGTATCTTTTTTATAAGCTCTCTCGCGCATGCTTCGGTAAGCTCTACGTCTCCGAATATAACAAAACCGGCAATATCAAGATTTTCATTTACCGCGCATATGGGAAGATCTCTTTCGAGTCCCGCTACTTTCAGTTTATAATATCGCCTTTCGCTCATTGCTGTAAAACCCTCCGTAATTTAACAGGTTTTTTATTTTTTATGAAAATCAATTATTTTCAACCCATATTTTCGGGCAGTGATTTTCCGCCGAGTATATGAAAATGCAAATGCTTTACCGACTGCTTTGCGTCATCTCCGCAGTTTGTTATAACGCGGTATCCGTTTGTACAGCCGCATTTCTTCGCAATTTCAGGTATATTTTCAAAAATATGTGCGACAACTGCCGAATTCTGCGCCGTTATCCCGTCGCATGACGGTATATGTTCTTTAGGAATTACAAGCACATGTACCGGCGCCATCGGATTTATATCTTTAAAAGCTAATATTTTTTCATCTTCATATACCTTTGTTGAGGGAATCTCGCCTTTTATTATTTTACAGAAAATGCAGTCCATTTTTTTCTGTCCTTTCTAAGTATATTATAAAAGTTTTTTAATCAGAGCTTCGCTTTTACACTTTCAAGCGCTTCATCAAGCTTTTCGGCATTTTTTCCTCCGGCCTGTGCGCTGTCCGGTCTTCCGCCTCCGCCTCCGCCGACTATCTCTGCCGCGGATTTTACTATCTTTCCGGCATGCGCTCCGTTCTTTACCGCATTCTTTCCGCATACTGCTAAAAGTGTTATTTTTCCATCTGTTACAGCTCCGAGCACTGCTATTATATCTTCATCTGCGTCTTTTAATATATCTCCCGCTGCTCTAAGCTCTTCCCCTGTCATTCCGTCAAGGCGCGCCGTTACTACGTTATAGTTTCCTATCTTCTCGGCTTTCTTTACAAGGTCTGCTGTTTTAGATTTCGCTATTTCAGATGAAAGCTCGTCTATCTTTCCTTTTAATTCCTTTATTTCTCCTGTATATGCCGCCGCTTTTTCCGCAATATCTGAAATATTCTGAGCTTTCAGCGTTTTCGCGGTTTCCTGCATTATATCAAGGTTCTCATATATATATGACATTACGCCGCTTCCGGTTATTCCTTCTATTCTGCGTACGCCGGCTGCTACCGAGCTTTCATACAATATCTTGCAAAGCCCGGCTTTTGCCGTATTTGTCATATGTGTTCCGCCGCAAAGCTCTGTTGAAAAATCTCCCATTTTTACAACGCGCACCCTGCTTCCGTATTTCTCACCGAAAAGTGCCATAGCTCCCATTTTTTTCGCGGTTTCAAAATCGGTTTCGATTGTCTCTATCTCAACGCCGGCAAGTATATATTTATTTACAAGCGCCTCTGTCTCTTTTATCTGCTCCTTTGTCATCGGCTCAAAATGTGAAAAGTCGAATCTGAATCTTTCAGCGTCAACATATGATCCTGCCTGTTCGACATGATCTCCCAATATTTTTCTTAACGCCGCCTGAAGCAAATGTACCGCTGAATGGTTGCGCCTTATGCTTTCTCTCTTCTCCGCGTCTATCTTGGCATGAACTGTATCTCCGATTTTGGCTTTTCCTGAAATTACACGGCAGATATGCATATATTTTCCGTTTGATTTTTTTGTATCTATAACTTCAGCTTCAAAATCTTTTCCGGTAATTTTTCCTGTGTCGCCTACCTGGCCTCCGCCTTCTCCGTAAAAGACTGTTTTATCAAGCGCAATTACCGCTTCGCCGTCGGAAATTTCATCTATTAAAAGTCCGTCGGATACAATCGCGGTTATTTTTGCGTCGGTCTCATTTTTATCATAACCTTCAAAAACAGTCGGAGCACATTTTTCAAAAAGATCTGCGTCGTCTTTGCTCCAGCCGCCTCCGGCTTTTCTGCTCTCACGGGCACGAACCTTCTGCTCGTTCATAAGAACTTTAAATTCTTCCTCATCTACGCTGAAGCCTTTTTCTCCTATGATCTCCTTTGTAAGATCGATAGGAAATCCGTATGTATCATACAGTTTAAAAGCGTCTTGTCCTGATATAACTTTTTTTCCCTCTGCCTGCATATCATCGATAATTTTTGACAGAAGTGAAAGTCCTGTGTCAATTGTAGAATCAAATCTTTCTTCTTCTATAGAAATAACCTTGCCTATATAATCCTTCTTTACAGCAAGCTCGGGATATGCATTTTCATTCTGTGATATCACGACCTCTGAAAGGCGGGCAAGAAACGGTCCTTTTATTCCGAGAAGTCTGCCATGGCGTGCTGCTCTGCGCAAAATTCTTCTCAAGACATAACCGCGCCCTTCATTTGACGGCATTACTCCGTCGCATATCATAAATGTGGTCGAACGGATATGGTCGGTTATTATGCGGATAGAAACGTCGTCATCGTAATTTTCTCCGTATTTTTTGCCTGAATATTCACATACGGTATCAAGTATCTTTCTTACCGTATCTACTTCAAACAAGTTATCTACTCCCTGCATAACACAAGCGAGTCTTTCAAGTCCCATTCCGGTATCTATATTTTTTTGAACAAGCTCTGTATAATTGCCCTTTCCATCGTTATCATACTGTGAAAAGACATTGTTCCATACTTCCATATATCTGTCACAGTCACAGCCCGGTCTGCAGTCTTGCTTTCCGCAGCCGTATTTTTCTCCGCGGTCGAAATATATCTCAGAACAAGGACCGCACGGACCGCTGCCATGCTCCCAGAAATTATCTTCCTTGCCGAGTTTTACTATACGTTCCTCCGGAACATACTTTTTCCATAAAGCATATGCCTCGTCGTCTTTTTCATATACTGAAGGCCAAAGTTTTTCTTCCGGTATCTCAAGCGTTTTTGTAAGAAATTCCCATGACCATTCTATAGCTTCGGTTTTAAAATAATCTCCGAATGAGAAATTTCCCAGCATTTCAAAATATGTGCCGTGACGCGCTGTTTTTCCTACATTTTCAAGATCGGGCGTGCGGATGCATTTCTGACAGGTCGTCACACGTCTTCTCGGAGGTTCTTTTGTACCTTGAAAATACGGCTTCATAGGCGCCATTCCCGAATTTATCAAAAGCAATGATTTATCATTTTGAGGTATCAGCGAAAAGCTGGGAAGTCTTAAATGTCCTTTGCTTTCAAAAAATGATAGATAGCTTTCCCTAAGTTCGTTTAATCCTGTCCATTTCATTTTCCAGTAAAATCTCCTTATTTACAATACGGTGAATTTTATCTTTTATTTTCTTTATATGCTTTAAACAATTAACATATCAGACGTCGATATTTTTTACATATTTAGCGTTTTCCTGTATAAATGCGCGGCGTGGTTCAACTTTTTCTCCCATAAGCAGTGAAAATGTTTCATCTGCCGCATATGCGTCTTCTATATTTACTTTTATAAGCGTTCTTCTTTCCGGATCCATTGTAGTTTCCCACAGCTGTTCCGCATCCATTTCTCCGAGACCTTTATATCTTTCGGCTTCCGCATTAGCTCCTAATTCCTCAAGATATTTGTCTCTTTCCTCATCTGAATATGCATATCTCTGCTGTTTTCCCTTAAAAACCTTATAAAGCGGAGGCATTGCGCAGTATACGTGTCCTTGTTCTATTATCGGACGCATATGACGGAAAAAGAATGTCAAAAGCAGGGTTTTTATATGCGATCCGTCTACATCCGCATCCGCCATTATTATAACTTTGCCGTAACGCAATTTTGAAATATCAAATTCATCACCGACACCGCAGCCTAACGCGATTATTATAGGCGTTATCTGTATACTTGACAGAATCTTATCGAGACGTGATTTTTCCACATTAAGTATTTTTCCGCGCATAGGCAATATAGCCTGATATTTGCTGTCTCTTCCGTCTTTTGCCGTTCCTCCCGCGGAATCTCCCTCGACAAGAAATAATTCAGATTCTTCCATTGAACGCGATTGACAGTCAGCAAGTTTTCCGGGAAGCGAATTTCCCTCAAGCGCCGTTTTTCTTCTTGTAAGCTCTCTCGCTTTTCTCGCGGCTTCTCTTGCCCTTGCAGCGGTAAGCGCTTTATCAAGAATTATTTTTGCAACTGTCGGATTTTCTTCGAGATACGCTTCAAATTTTTCATTCATCACACTTTCGACAAAAGGTTTTATATCCGCATTGCCGAGTTTTGTCTTTGTCTGTCCCTCAAACTGAGCTTCAGGCAGCTTTACACTGACTATTGCGCATATTCCTTCTCTGAAATCTTCGCCTGACAAATTTTTGTCTTCTGCTTTCAGAAAACCGTATTTTCTCGCATAGTCGTTTAAAATTTTTGTGAGCGCGTTTTTAAAGCCGGTCTCATGAGTTCCGCCCTCAGCTGTGTGTATATTGTTAGCAAAGGTGATAAGCGTCTCATTATATGTGTTATTATACTGGAATGCAATTTCGCAAGATGTGTCTCCTTTTTTACCTGACATATAAATTACTTCCGGATGAAGCAATTCACAACGTTTTTTAGCATTTAAATGCTCTACAAAACTGCGTATTCCACCTTCAAAATGAAGTATTTTTTGCTTTGTTCTCTTATTTTCTTCACTTTCGGCCTGTTTTTCTTCCTGTTCCGCACTGTCTTC
Source organism: uncultured Clostridia bacterium (assembly GCA_944375955.1). Lineage (GTDB taxonomy): Bacteria > Bacillota > Clostridia > Oscillospirales > CAG-382 > UMGS1052. The sequence goes on from CALWBE010000036.1 coordinate 43,941, forward strand.
AATGTCCGCTTTCATATCTTCGGAAATATCTTCCGTTGTTACTTCTTCTACATTTTTGCGCAGATCATTAAGTTCTATCGTAAGTCCGGCGTTGAGAAATGCCTGTTCGCGTAGACGGCTTAATATAGTTCCGTAATCAAATACCGTCTCATCAAAAATTTCAGGATCCGGTTTGAATCTTACATACAGTCCGTGTTTATCCGTAACCCCTTCATCTTTTATCGGACGCGCAACTTTTCCGCGTTCAAAACGCTCGGTATATTTTCTGCCTTCATGATAATTTATTATCTCTGTCCATTCTGACAGAGCGTTTACAACAGACGCGCCTACGCCGTGAAGTCCTCCCGAAATTTTATATCCGTCTCCTCCGAATTTTCCTCCGGCATGAAGTACGGTAAAAACTACTTCAACCGTCGGTATTCCCATTTTAGGATGGATTCCCGCCGGTACTCCTCGGCCGTTATCTTCAACAGATACGGAATTATCTTCATGTATCGTAACGATTATTTTTGTGCATATTCCCGCAAGAGCTTCATCAATTGAGTTATCCACTATTTCATAGATAAGGTGATGAAGTCCTCTCTGCGAGGTTGAACCTATATACATACCCGGACGCTTTCTTACAGCCTCAAGTCCTTCAAGCACTTGTATCTGGCTTTCGTCATACTTGTGCATAGACTCATCGACATTTGTGTCGGTAAGCTTTACTTCGCCGTCAAGTTCAATAGGCATGTTTTGATTTTCGTTTTCGAGCATGTTTCTTTATTCCTTTCTGTTCAACATAAACTTTTTTAGTTTATTTATTTCTGCCGGCAAGAGATGATGACGACAGTGTAGTAAAATATATCGTATTTTTTTTTCGCGCCGGTTTTTCTTTTTTCAAGCCGTCTTCTTTTTCACTTGTTAAAACAAATGATTTCGGCAGATCATTGCCGCAGACTTTTACTATTCCTTTTTTTTCTGATTTCTTTAAAAAATCCCGCGTATCTTTTTCATGGGAAGATGTATCGAGATCAAAAATACCCACTATATTTTTTTTTCTTATCAGCTTATTCGCACCGATATTTATATACATTTCATACGCTCCGAATTATATTTCAGTATATTTTCCGTTTTCCGCCAATATTTTTTTTCTTATTTGAATACCGTCAAAATCATTTTTGTTGCAGCAGGTTATTATGACTTGTTTATTTGAAAATAAAGATAGTAGTTGTTTTTTTCTTTCATCATCGAGTTCTGAAAAAACATCGTCAAATAAATAAACCGGATATTCTCCGCTGAGATCTTTTATTATTTCTCCTTCGGCAAGCTTTAATGACAAAACAGCGCTGCGCTGCTGTCCCTGAGAAGCGAATGTCCTTGCCGCAAATTCGGTAATTGCATCTGTTTTTTCTGACACATCGTCTTCATTTTCTTTTTTGCTAATTGCGGCAAATTCTGCGTCTTTATTTTTATTTCGTCCGATAAAAAATAAAATATCATCTTTATGCGGTCCGTATTTCGTTGCACCGTATTTTATTTCACTTTGTATATTTTCATTATAAAGTGAAAGATATCTTTTTTTGGTCTTTTCAGTATCTTTCGGATCTTCTTTTTCCGATGAAAGATAGTGTATAAATAATTTTTCATCTCTTCCGGATATAGCCGCGTAAAACGATGAAGCAGATTTTTCAAGATATTCTGAAAAATATGCCCTTTGCTTCGTTATTAAAGCAGCAGAACCTGCAAGGGCTTCCGAATATACCGAAAATAACGCCTCATCAAAATAACCGCCGGTTTTTGCAGCACGAAGAAGCGCGTTTCTTTGAGAAAGTATTTTCATATATTCATTTAAGCATTTTATATATCCCGGTTTTATCTGGGATAAAGCCATATCCGCAAATCTTCTGCGTTCATCCGGAGAACCTTTTACCAAAGACATATGATCCGGAGTGAAAAATACCGCTCTGAATCTTCCTATAAATTCAGAAATTTTTGTTATCGGAACATCTTCGCAGCTCATCTTCTTTTTTTCGGAACGTGAAAAAGAAAGAGACATTTTTTTCAAATTGTCAGAATCGTTTTCATAATCGCACAAATATTTTATTGAAATATGAGCGCAGTTTTCTCCGTGCATTATAAAATCGGTTTCTTTGTTTGTGCGAAAGCTTTTGCATATCGCAAAAAGGTATAATGCCTCAAGCACATTTGTTTTTCCTGCTCCGTTTTTTCCGAATAAAAGATTTACGCCGTCCGAAAAACTTATTTCAGCAGAATTTATATTGCGGTATTTTTCGGCATAAAGAGATTTAATACGCATTTTTTATTATGAATTATTGAGCTGCACGGGAAGAATCATATATAGAAAACGATCGGGGTTTCCTTCTGATTTTTCATCCGGAGTTATTATCATCGGCCCTAAGCTGTGCGAAAGCGTAACCGTTATATATTCCTCATTTACTGCCTTTATGGCGTCAAGAAGTATTTTATGGTTGAATCCTATTTCAAGTTCACCGGGAATGATTTCTTCATATGAAAACTCGTCCTTGAATTTTCCGAGCATTGTAGCAACGCTTACGGTTACCGATGAATCGGCAAAACTTAATTTTATAGAACTTTTTATTCTTTCATCTATTATAAGCGCCGCTCTTTCTATACTGTCGATAAATCTTTCGGTATTTATGCGGGCAGAAACCGTGCGCTGCGGCGGTATTTTCTTTCTGTAATCGAGAAATTCTCCGTCTAAAAGACGGGTTATAAAATAAACGTTGTCAAAAGTGAATATTATATGTTTTCTCGCCATATTTACGGAAATAGGACTGTCGCTGTCTGAAATAAGTCTTAAAAGATCGTTTTGAGCTTTTCCGGGCATTATGAATCTAAGATCGAGATCGTCTCTTTCTGTAAGTCCTTCCTCGCTTCTCATTGAAACTCTGAATCCGTCAAGAGCTGTTATACGCATAGAATTTCCGTTTATTTCAAAAAGAGATCCGGTATATATCGGCTTTGAATCATCCTGTGATACGGCAAAAAGAGTTTTATTTATCATTGATCTTATTTTATTTTGCTGAAGCGTATAGCTCAAATCTCCTCTTACATCCGGAAGTCCGGGATAGTTTGAGGCGTCTTTTCCCGATATTTGGAAATCTGCTTCATCCGTAATTATTTTTATAATAAGATTTTCATCTGACTCTATAGTTACCGGTCCGTCGGGGAGCGAATGTATGATAGCTGCCGTTTTTTGTGCGTCAGCTACGATTTTTCCTTCTTTTTCTATGTCAGCTTCGAGCGTTGTGCGGATACCTTTTTCACGGTCATAAGAACACATTGTCAAAACTCCGCCGCCGGCTTCAAGATATATACCTTCAAGAAGAGGATCGGTATTCTTAGGAGCTACTCCTAAACATACAGGTGCTATTGATCTTTCAAGCATTTTTTTGTCAGCAGTAAATTTCATTTTTTGCAGCCTTCCTTTCATAATTGAAGAGAAAATGTCTTTTTTTATTTTGGAAAACTTATTGGAATTTTTTTTATTTTATAAATTTTTTTCTCTTGATTATTATATATATACATAAGGGTTAGGAGTAAAAGCAGTAGAGCTTTCGGATTTTCGGAAAACACGGACAAGCTTCCTTAAAATGGGAAAGACGGCATTTTTTTGATTCGGAAAAAGCCGCTTTAATTTTAGGAAAACATGCGGAAAAAAACATTATTTTTCCACAAAGCATAAAAAAGAAAAATTTCGGGTTTTTCGGAAAACTTTTTTCGGGTTTTCGGAAAATTTTTATCTTTGACCGAGTTCTCTCATTATGGATTTTATTTGTTCTTCAAGAGTTTTGTCTGATTTTTTAGCTTCTTCGATAAGATATACCGAATCGCATATTGTAGAATGATGCCTTCCTATAAATTTTCCTATTTGCTGATATGTCATATCTGTTAGATTTTTCAAAAGATAACATGATATCTGACGTGCGGTAGTTATATTTTTAGCGTGGCTTTTTCCCAGTATATCGTCCCGGCTTATATTTGTATGGCGTGAAACCGTATCGATTATTTTTTCAGGATTTATCTCTATCGGTCCGGTAATGACATTTCCGACTACGCTGTGTACAAGTTCTTCGGTTATCGGCTGTTTTTTTAAGATTGCGTGAATATTTATATTTTTAAGTATTCCCTCAATCTGTCTTATGTTTTCCCTTACGTTGTCGGCTATATAATTTACCGCGCTGTTGGGAATTTCAATATTCATATCAATGGCTTTTCGCCTTATTATTGCCGTTCTTAATTCGGGATCGGGATCTTTTATATCTATAATCGCGCCGGATTCAAAACGCGAGCGTATCCTTTTTTCAAGCACTGCTATATCTTTAGGCGGACGGTCGCTTACGACTATTATTTGTTTGTTTGCTTCATAAAGGGTGTTAAATGTATGGAAAAATTCAAGCTGAGTCGCTTCTTTTCCGCCTATAAACTGAATGTCATCTATCATTAAGATATCTGCGTTGCGGTATTTTTCGCGGAAATCTGCGGTTGTTTTATGTGTTATAGCATCTACAAGCTCAATTGTAAAATCTTCGCTTGTAGAATAAATTATATTAAATGACGGCCTTGTTTTTTCTATATGATGGGCTATTGCGTATAAAAGGTGAGTTTTTCCTATTCCGGGAGGACCGTATAAAAAAAGGGGATTGCATTGAGCTGCCGGATATTGAGCTACTGAAAAACAGGTTGCATATGCCATCCGGTTTGAATCGCCTACCACAAAGTTTTCAAAGGTATAGCTCGGACGGTATTCAGGAACCGACTGCGACATGAAAAGCATCCCGTCTTTGCTTCCTAAATCTTCGAGATATTTTATAAGAGATACGTCTTCGAGACTGTCCTTTTCAGAATTGTATACCTTTGGAAAATAAAGATTATTTTTTGAAAGCCGGAAGGTTTTTGGATGCGATCTCGGCTTTATTGTCTCTGCCGTATCCTGTTCCTGAGAATAATCCTGACTCAATGAATTATTGGAAAAATTATCTTCCTCTTTTTTCTTTTGTTCTTCAAGCAGCTGTTTTTTTGCTTCTTTTTCAATTATCTCAAGATATTGCTCCTCAAAAGAGCGCGTTTCAATAGATATTATACATACTTTTACTTCAAAACCTATTATGTCTTTCAGTGCCTGTTCAAGAATATCCATGAAATGAAGTTCTATATTCTTTTTTTTGAAATCATTTGTAGTCTGAAGATATACTTTGTCGTCTATCAGTTTTTGAAGTGAAAGATCACCGAACCATAAACTAAAAGTCATTTTGCTTTTTAATCTTTCACCGATAAGCTCTAATACAGACGGCCAAATTTCGGATTCCAGCGACATTACAAATCCTCCTTTCCGCAATAATACTCCACAGTAAATATATCCGATATATTATACCACAAAACGGTTTTTTTTGCAAGTGTTTTCCTATTATAATATACCTGTTATTTTAATACGGCTTTTTTATGAAAAAACAGCATAACGCTTTTTTATTTACAAAAAAAACGTTATGCTGTAATTCTTATTTTTTATTTAATAAATTTTTAGTCGAGTTCGGCTTTTCCGGTATAAAGCTCGTAATATCTGCCGTGAAGAGCAAGAAGATCTTCGTGGCTTCCTCGCTCGATAATTTCTCCTTTTTCAAGAACCATTATGGCGTTGGAGTTTCTTACCGTTGAAAGACGGTGAGCTATTACAAATGTGGTGCGGTTTTTCATAAGTCTGTCCATACCGTGTTCTATATGACGTTCTGTTCTTGTATCGACTGAACTTGTCGCTTCGTCGAGCACCAGTATCGGAGCTTTTGACAAAGCGGCTCTTGCAATATTAAGCAGCTGTCTTTGTCCTTGTGACAAATTAGCTCCGTCTCCTTCAAGTACTGTGTCATATCCTTTATCAAGCCTCATAATAAATGAATGAGCACTTGCAGTTTTTGCTGCCTGTTCTACTTCTTCATCTGTGGCATCAAGTCTGCCGTAACGGATATTTTCCCTCACCGTGCCTGAGAAAAGATGCGTATCCTGAAGAACCATTGCTATATTTGAACGGAGATATTCCATTTTTATGTCTTTTATATTTACTCCGTCTATTGTTATTTCTCCCTCTTCAATATCATAAAAACGATTGAGAAGATTAGTTATTGTAGTTTTTCCTGCTCCGGTTGATCCGACAAAAGCTATTTTTTGTCCGGGTTTTGCATAAAGCGTTATATCTTTAAGAATAGTCTTTCCGGGAACATATCCAAAAGTTACGTGTTTAAGTTCTACATATCCTTTCATTCCTTCCGGCTTGTCGGAAAAATCGACAGCTTCAGGAGAGTCTTTCGGTTCCTCTTTCTGATCTATTACCGCAAAAACTCTTTCAGCTCCGGCAAGTGCCGAAAATACGGCGCTCATCTGCTGTGATATGTTGTTTATCGGGAAAGAAAATCTTCTCGAATACTGTGCAAATACCGTAAGAGCACCCGGCATCATTCCGGCAGTGCACATCAGTATTCCTCCTAATCCTACGGTGAGCGCATAGCTTATCTGTGATGTGTTTCCCATTATGGGACCCATGATTCCGCCGTAAAAATTAGCTTTGAACTGTTTATCTCTCAAATCGTCGTTAAGTGTTGAAAATTCTTCTATTGAATCGTTTTCGTGATTAAATACCTTTATAACTTTCTGACCGGATACCGTTTCTTCGATATATCCGTTTATGGCTCCGAGAGCAGCCTGTTGACCTATGTAATATTTACGGCTCTTACCTGCTATTATCATACCGCCTTTGGCGAAAATAGGTACGAAAAATACAGTGACAAGTGTCAGCCATATATTTGTGGTTATCATGAACACAAAGGTTCCTATAAGCGTTACAAGACCTGATATCACAGAGACAAGAGAGTTGTCAAGCATTGTTCCTATATTGTCCACATCGTTTGTAAAACGGCTCATTATTTCACCGGTAGGGTTATTGTCGAAATATTTTATAGGCAGTTTCTGCAGCTTGCCGAACAGATCGTTTCTTATCTGTTCTATAGAATTCTGTGATACCGTTATCATAAGTCTGCTTTGCATATAGTTTGAAATTACTTCTACTATGTATACGGAAAGCAGTATTATAAGAGCTACTGCAATATACAGCATAACTTCGCCGAAATCTCCGTATTTTGTAAAATCGATTATTTGCCTTAACGGTCTTTCAACAAAATTCATGACAGATGTTATAACACTGTCAGAAAGTTTTTCCATTGTGCTGAGACTTTCGGAAGATATGCCTATTTGTATAGAAAGACGGTTTATGATAGGCGCAAGCATAAAGGATCCTATAAGTCCTGAAACCGATGTCAGAAGCATAAAGAAAAGAACTGCTACAAGTCTGAATTTATATTTTCCGACATATTTAAAAAGTCTTTTTATAGTATTTTTTGTGTTTTTGGGTTTGCCTTTTTCATGTGCGGCCCTTCTTCCGCCGGGACCGCCTCCGGGACCGCCGAATCCCATGCCTCTTGACGCGGATGCGGAGGAATTATATTGTTTTTGAAGTTCGCTTAATGATCTTGCCATTTCCTCAGCCCTCCTTTGTGTTTACGGCAGTTTCTTTTTCTGATCCGGAAGACGTACGCCCGTCTGTTTGTGAAATATATATCTCGCGGTATTCTTCGTTATTTGCAAGCAGTTCGTCATGAGTGCCTATGCCGGTTATTTTTCCTTCGTTCATTACGACTATCATATCTGCGTCTTTTACCGAGCTTATACGCTGAGCAATTATTATTTTTGTCGTGTCGCGCAGACCTGTGCGGAACTGTTCGCGTATTTTCGCTTCGGTTGCAGTGTCAACAGCGCTTGTCGAGTCGTCGAGAATTAAAATCTTAGGCTTTTTAAGCAGAGCGCGAGCTATGCACAAACGCTGTTTCTGTCCGCCTGAAACATTGACGCCCCCCTGTTCAAGCTCAGTTTTATATCCGTCCTTAAAACTTCTTACGAATCCGTCGGCCTGAGCGCTTTCGGCAGCTGCAGCAACCTCTTCGTCGGTGGCGTTTTCATCGCCCCAGCGGAGATTATCTTCTATTGTGCCGGAAAACAGCACATTTTTCTGCAAAACCATTCCGACGCCTTCACGCAGGTTATAAAGGCTGTAATCTTTTACGTTTATGCCGTCTATTAAAACTTCTCCCTCATCGGCGTCATAAAGACGGGGAATAAGTGAAACAAGCGTTGTTTTTCCGCATCCGGTCGAGCCTATTATGCCAACGATGCTTCCGGCTTTTATTTTAAGGTTTATATTATCAAGCACACAGTCCTCGCTGTTTTTAAAATAGCGGAAGGAAATATTGCGGAATTCTATATCGCCTTTAGTGATAGTTTTTTCGGGAAGCGAACAGTTATCATCGGTTATGTCTATTTTTTCGTCAAGAACTTCGCCTATACGCTTTGTACTTGCCATCGCACGTGAAGTAAACATAAACATCATGGTAAGCATCATCAAAGACATAAGTATCTGATTTACATATGACAAAAACTGTGAAAGATCTCCGGGGAGCATCTGCGTATCGCCCAGTACAAGCTTTGATCCTATCCATACTACGGCGGCGATTGTGACATTCATAAAAAGTGTCATTACGGGACCTGTTAAAATCATTATTTTATATGCTGAAAGTCCGGTCTTTTTCAGATCTCCGTTAGCGGTTCTAAACTTTTCGTTTTCAAAATCTTCGCGCACAAATGATTTTACAACGCGGATATTTGACACGCTTTCCTGAACAGTTGAATTTAGTTTATCCACCTTTTCCTGTACCTTTGTAAATCGGGGAAAAGCATTTCCTATTACAAAGGATATGGATATAAGCATCAGGGGTATTGTTATTATAAATACTACAGACAACGAAGGCCTTAAAGATATCGCCATTATAAGCGCTCCTATAAGCATTCCCGGAGAACGCAGACACATACGCAGAAGCATGTTGATAAAGTTCTGCACCTGTGTTATGTCATTTGTCAGCCTTGTTACAAGAGAACCTGTAGAAAATTTATCTATATTTGCAAATGAAAATTTCTGTACCTTCTCATAAACATCCCGACGAATGTCATTTGCATAGTTTACAGATGCCTTTGCTCCGAAATACGCGCCGCCTACTCCTCCTGCCATCATTAAAATTGCGGTAAGAATCATAAGGCCTGCAGCTGCTAAAGATTTTGCGGGAGTAAGAGTTCCTTCAGCCGCTGAATTTATTATCATTCCCAAAAACATGGGCATTAAGACTTCTCCCAAAACCTCCACGATCATACATATCGGTCCAAGTATAAAGTATAATTTATACGGTTTTGCATAGTTTAACCAGCGTTTCAAATACAGTTCATCCTTTCGGTATTAGATTATTATATTATTTTTGCCGCCTTTTTTCAGCACATATGCGGCAGCAGCGTTGCTCCGCTTGATTTTAGATTTTTCTGTATTTTCTCGAGACATTCGGAAAATTCTGTAAGCTCTTTATCAGAAATTCCAACAAACATAAGACTGTCTATTTCACTCAGAATGTCTTTTGCTTTTATAAGTATCTCTTTTCCTTTTTCTGACAATACGATCCTGTTGCATCTGCTGTCGCCGTCTGATTGGGTCTTTTCTAAATATCCCGCAGCTTCAAGCTTCTTTATGGTTACGGCTACTGTCGCCGCGGAAATGTCAAGCTTTTCAGCTATCTGCCTTTGCGTCGGAGGCTCGCTGAAACTTGATATGCAGGCAAGCATGATATGCTGACTGCGATGTAAATTCAGATCGCTCATGCGCATTTCTACAAGACTCCTGTGAAGCCTGTCGGTATGAATAAAAAAACGTACAAGCTCATGTGGTGACGGTTTTTTCTCACTCAAAATATTTTACTCCTTTCTTTGCAAAAAAATAATTAGCACGCTAATATTTAGCACGCTAATTATTATAGAGTTTTTAAATTTATATGTCAAGGGGATTTATGAAATTTTCAGAAAATTTTCACATTTCTAAAAAAATCATTCTTTTTCGAGTTCCTTAAGCTCAGCGTCAAGCGAACTGTCTTCGCTGCTTCGCTGATAACCTATAATATTTACGCTGTCGCGCTGGAAAGCCTGAGGCGGCGAATCGGATTTTGAATCGAGCCTGACTTTTACTATGCCTTTTAAAGGATTTGTTTCAACTACGACGCCTCTGCCTTCGGGTGTTTGAACGATAGCGTCGACTTTCGGAGTGCGCTCGTATTCCTGCTGATAAACCTCGTCTTCATATCTAAGACAGCAGAGAAGTCTGCCGCATGTGCCGGAAATTTTTGACGAACTTAAAGACAGACTTTGATCTTTTGCCATTTTTATCGACACCTGTGCGAATTCTCCGAGAAATGTGCTGCAGCACAGCGGGCGTCCGCATATGCCGAGTCCGCCTATGAATTTTGCTTCATCCCGCACACCCACCTGCCGAAGTTCAATTCTTGTACGGAATACTGATGCCAGTTCTTTTACCAGCTCACGGAAATCTATACGGTTTTCAGCCGCAAAATAAAACAGCAATTTTGTGTTGTCAAATGTGTATTCTACTCCGACAAGAGTCATTTGCAGGCCAAGTTTGTCAATTTTTTCTTTAAACACAGCTTCAGCCTGTTTTTCAAGACTTTTATTGGCTTCAAGTCTTTCTTTATCCTCTTTTGTGGCTATTCTTATTATTTTTTTCAAAGGAGCTACTACATTTTCCGAAGGTATAAAACGGTTTGATATCGCAGTAAAACCATATTCGAGTCCTCGTGCAGTTTCAACGATTACGGGAGTTCCGTATTCTACCTTTTCTCCGTCCGGATCAAAATAATATATTTTTCCCGCTTCTTTGAATCTGACTCCGATTATTTCCGATTTTCCTTCTTTTTCTTCTTCTGTAAGCTCGGGTTTTATATTTTTTGGAGGGTATATCTGATCACGCAGCGGAATGGCTTTTGAATAGTCGATTTTCTCTTCCGGCTCCGGTTGTTCTGATTCTGTAAAATCATGTGCAATCTTTGATGAGAATGAACCGGGCAAGAACCCGAGATCGTTCAATACTGACGGAGCTGTAGATGTGTTCTTATTGCTCTGCCTTTCTTTTCCGCCGTTAAGTTTTTTTTCTTGACTCTGACGTGAATGCTCTTTTGCCGAACGGTTTTCTTTTGCATTTTTTTCACGCATAGATGCGATTTTTTCATTCTTTGCCGAATTCGGCTGCTGTTTCTTTTGCTCGCCGCGCAGGTTTTGATCGCGAAGTTTTTCTGTTCGCGGTTTTTGGCTGTAATTTCTTGAACGGTGATCTCTATCTGCGGATTTTTGTTCTGTTAAATTTGAAGCTGAAGGAATTGTTTTGATTTCAGCCGCTGCTGAAGAGTCATTTCTTGCAGCTGCCTGTTTTTTAGAAAACTGTCTGCCGTGCTTTTGCTTTTTTTCCGGAAGATCACGCCGTATATCATTTTTTTCGCCGTTTTTACTTCTGGCGTTTTTATCCGGCTCTTGTTCGTGCGGATGCGGCTTCGTGTGCGTGGAAGGCTTGGAAGGCTTGCTTTGTTTTTGGTCGGGTTTCTTTGCCGGCTCGCGATTCTCGGTTTTTTCCCGCCCGTTTTCGTTGTTTCCGGCAAGCAGGCTTTTTTTCTTTCCGAATTTCGGAGGAGAAATCAAAAACCCTTTTTTTGTCACTATTTCACTGTCGCCGGGCTTTGTATTCCTGTCTTTCTTTTCCATTTATGTTACCTTTCTTGTTTTTTTGTCTTTTTTGCCGTTTATTTATATTTTTTGTTTTTTTCTTATTTTCTTACGGATGTAAAAAGTTCGGCAAGTATGGATGAAACATTTCCTGCCGTTTGCAGTCTTTCCGCCGCGCGTGAAAATGCTTCGTATATTTCTATTGCGCGGCGCAGAGATATATTGTTTTTTGCTTTTTCAAAATCTTTTTCGTTTTCAAAAATGAAAAGTTCGGCGCCGCTGTCTTTTTTTGATACCGCTATATCGCGTGCCGCTGCCGCCATCACACAGATTACCGTAAATAGTTCATCCTTGCCTTGCGGCAGATATTCTTCGGTAAGAGGCTGCTTTTCAGAAAAAAAGCTCCTGACAGTATCATATGCGGAATTTACTGTCTTTATTTCAGATTCGTCAAGTTCTATCTTGTCAAAAATGCTCTGTATTTTTGCCGCGCGTTTTAATGTATCTGCCGTAATGCCGGGAAATTTTTCCTTATATATATTATAGATCTCTTCCGTCGAGCTTTTGCCGAGAGTATGGCACTGCGCTCTCGAAACGACAGTTGGGAGCAAAAGTTCTTTTGACGGAGCAAGCAGAAAGAAAACTGTGTTTTCCGGTGGCTCTTCGAGAATTTTGAGCAGAGCGTTTTGAGCATTTACATTCATTTTTTCGCTTTCGCTTATTATATATATATGCCAATCACATTCAGCAGGCATGATATAGGCGTCTTTCCTTAAATTTCTTACAGTATCTACTTTTATTTCGGCCCGCGCTTTTCCGGACTCTTTCTCCGGATATATAATTTTTATATCAGTGTGTTCTCCGCTTATAACCTTGAGGCAGTCAGTGCATTTCATACATGGCAAAAGATCGGTTCCGATATTGCGGCAGACCGCCGAACATGCGGCAGTTTGCGCGCATCTTAACCTTGACGCTCCGCCCGATCCTTCTATTATATATGCGTGCGCGGCAGTTTTATTTTTAAGCGCCGATATCAGATCTTTTAAAACGCGTTCTTCTCCGGCGCTGATTTCGGATTTATTATTTATATTTGCGTCTGAAAGCATGGCTCTCCGTTCCAATAATATTTTTGAACAATATATGTATATTCATACGAAAATGTTTCATGTGAAACATTTTTTGATTGTTTCATGTGAAACATATCGCGTTTTTAACAGGTTTTGCAGTAAAATGCTTTTTGCTTATAGCCTTTCCTGCCGCTGCCTTGCCAGATTTATTGTGCCCGGCATTTTAGATGAAAGATTGTCCAATGACCGTCCGGCTCCGATTGCCACACATTTCTCAGGATTCTCCGCTAAAAATGTTCGTATACCGGTAACATGCTCTATAAGCTTGTCAAGTCCGAACAGCTGCGATCCTCCTCCCGTCATTACTATGCCGGCTGCCGCTATATCTCCTACAAGTTCCGGAGGAGTGCGTTCAATAACTGCGCATACAGCGTTTACTATTGATGTGACAGGTTCTTCTATCGCTTCAAGCAGCTCTTGTGAGGATACGTCTATCATCTTCGGAAGACCTTCTATCAGACATCTTCCTTTCGCTTCCATCGTGGTTGTCTTTTCATATGGCCATGCACAGCCGATTTTCTTTTTAATCTCCTCAGCTGTCTGTTCGCCTATAAGCATATTGTATTTTCTTCTTATATATTTTATTATGGCTTCATTGATTGCATCGCCGGCTATTTTTATAGATTCGCTTGTTACTACATTATGCAGTGATATCACTGCTATATCTGTCGTGCCTCCGCCTATATCGATGACAAGATTTCCAACCGGCTTTGATATGTCTATGCCGGCTCCTATTGCTGCCGCCACAGGACTCTCAACAAGATATGTCCTTTTCGCTCCCGCACTTATAGCCGCGTCGCATACTGCACGTTCCTCTACCTCTGTTATACTGCTCGGAACTGACATTATTATGCGCGGCTTTAAAAATGACTGCGTTACTGCCCTTGATATCAAAGATTTTAAAAGCATAAGCGCTGCGTCATAGTCTGATATTACTCCTCCGACCATCGGACGTACAGCAAGTATATTTCCCGGCGTCCTGCCAAGCATAAGCTCGGCTTCCTTGCCTACTTTTAATACTTTTCCGGATACTCTGTCTACCGCTACTACTGACGGCTCTTCTATTATTACGCCTTTTCCTTTTACATATACTTGTACCGTAGACGTTCCTAAATCTATCGCGATATCGTTCATTTTTTCAGCTCCTTTCTTTAAATTCGTTGGTTCCCGCAACAAAAAGCATAAAGATCTTTCCCGCTTCGCTTTTCTTCAGCAGCTTAGCCGCCGCTTTGGCAGTGGCTCCGGTAGTTATTATATCGTCAAAAACCACTATTCTGCCCGGGATGCCGAATCCATTCTCTTTTATTACTTCCAACGCCTTTTCTGCGTTATTAAACCTTTCCTCAAAAGGAAGGTCTTTTTGTTCATCTATATTTTTTCTGCGCCTAAATAAATTTTGGTATCTGATATCCGGATGATTTAGAACTAATGTTCTAACTATCCTTTCAGACTGATCAAAACCGTATTTTTCATAAAGGCGGACACTTCTTGGTATATATGTTAAAAAACCGTCGTTTCCGGCAAGGGCATAAACATAGTCTTTGATGACGCCGGCAAAGAAGGCGGTGCATTTTGTACATTTACATATTTTAATATGATGCAGCGAACGTTTTATCGTTTCATAAGTATAATCAAACAGAAATATTGCATCGGGAATATCCGGAAAAATAGTGCGCCGCCAGGGCCCCAAAGCCCTTTCGAGGTCGCGGGTGCAGAATTCACAGTATGGACTGTCAAAACATTTTCCGTTTATCCCGCGGAATTTTATTTTTTTCGGGACGTCTTCAAAATTTTTTATTATATCGCCGCAGATACAGCAGACATCCGGAAGAAACAAGCTGTTAAAAAAGCCGCCTGCTTTTCTTGCAAAGCTTTTAGTATAAAGGGTATTAGACATGCGGTTTTATCGGTGGATTTCATGATTCTGAAAAAGGAGGGGCTGAAGGCAGACTGAAAGACAGCGAAAACACGCCGTTTTCAATGGCTGCCGTTAAAGATTGACCGTGAGCCTGTATTATTTTTTCCGCAATATACAATCCGAGACCTTGTCCCTGCTCAGCAGAAACGGCCGCGCTGTCTCCGCGCATTCCGGCTTTAAAAAATTCGGAACAGGCTGTTTTTCCTCCGCTGTTTTCTGAAATCGAATCGTTTTTTATTTCGACAGTGCAGACGCCGCCGTCTTCATTTGCGGATATTTTTATTGCTCCTCCCTCGGAACAGTATTTTACCGCATTGTCACAAATATTGTATGCCGCCTCGTATATGGATTCCCTATCTGCAAGAACAAAAAATTCATTTTCTTCGGAAAATGAAAATAGAATTTTAAGTCCGCGCTTTTGTGCTTTATGTTCAAGCGATGCCATTATATATCGCAGCATACCGCATATTCCGAATACAGAGCTTTTACCTAATACGATATCTCTGCTGTCGGTTAATGAGGTTAATCTGCCTGCAATTCCGGCAATACGTTCCGCTTCAAGCGATATTATGGAAAGGCAGTCTTCGGTCTTTTGCCTGTCCGCTTTTCCCGAAGCAAGAAGATCTGCAAAGCCTTTTATATTTGCAAGCGGACTTTTTATATCGTGTGCCGCGCAAGACAGCAAAAGATTATTCCGGGCGGCATTTTGTTTTTCAGCTCGGTTTTTGTTGATTAGACGCAGAAAAAGTATAAATGATATTACTGCGAAAATAATTGCCGCTGCTGCTGTGACAATCGAAAAAACACACATTTTTTCGTATACTGGCAATTTTATTCACATCTCCCTGCAAATATATTTTTGATACTTGATCAACTTAAAAAAATAACTTTTTATCTTTCGATTATGCACGGAATACGGTAAAGATAAGTTGTGACGGGCAAAAAAATAAAGATAAACATACATTATTTATTATATAATAAAATAAATAAAATTTCAATGAAAAAAACAGTGTTCGGTGAAAAAAAGATTAAAAAGGCAGTTTATTAAAAAATTCTGGTACGTATTTATCTCCAGCCGCGGAGATATCCTGGCAGAATCCATGAATCAGCCCTTTTTCTCCGGCATATTCGGCAGCACGCTGACTTTCAAGAGTGGTCAGTTTTCTTGAAATTTCCGGATAATCGAAGGCTTTATAAAACGGAACATACTGTGACATAAGGCTTATCCAGAATTTCGACTTGTCATAAGTATTTGAAAGATAATCTATTATAAGCTTTGTCTCGCGCAAATGAGATGGCAGGATAAGATGACGTACAAGTACGCCTTTTATCATTTTTCCTTCATTATCAAATACCGGATATCCTGCTAATGCAAGCATTTCGTCTATCGCTTCGGAAGCGGCTTTAAAATAATCGCGCGCGCCCGAATATTTTTCTGAAAGTTCGGGCGTTATATATTTAAGATCGGGCAGAAATATATCTATATATCCCGAAAGCAGCCGTATTGTTTCCTTTTTTTCATATCCGCCCGAATTCCATATCACAGGTATGCCGAGCTTGTCTTTTACAATATCGAGAGCGTTTATTATATTGGGTGTGAAATGGACCGGATTTACAAGATTTATATTTTCCGCTCCCTTTTCTTTCAGCATAAGAAAAATATCCGCAAGCTTCCGGTCGGTTATTTCTTCACCCGTACCGTTATGGGATATTTGATAGTTCTGACAAAAAACGCATCCGAGATTGCATCCGGAAAAAAAGACCGCTCCCGACCCGTTTTTGCCGGTTATACACGGTTCTTCCCACATATGAAGATCTGCTCGCGCAACTATGGGATATATCCCGCTTCTGCAGAATCCTTTTTTATATTTTCGGTCGGCGCCGCAGTTTCTCGGACACAGTTTGCAGGGTGAAAAAAGATTTTGATTTTTCATAACTTTATATTTACTTTCCTATATCTTCACGCACAGGTATCCGGAAAATTGCCATTAGGATTCGCATAACCGTAAATACAATGACTGCCGCTAAAATATTTGCAACATATTCCGGAAGAACTCCGGATAATATAAGCCGCACTGCGCTTTGTCCGCCCGAACTTGCTGTAGCAAAAAGATAAAAAAACGAAAACAATGCTTTTATCAGTAAAAGAGCCGCGGAAATGAGAAGTACTGAAAGCGGGGTTTTTCTTGAAAAAGGGGACGCGGCAAAATTAGCTGAATAAGCGCAAAGAAAATAAACTATGGGAGACAGAGCATACGGATTGCCGACAAATACATCAAATAAAAAACCTGCGGCAAGAGCAAAATATGACGCGTATTTTTTTCCTTGAAGCAGACTTGCGGATATAACGGCTCCGAGAAGAATGTCTGCTTTTACGGTTATTCCTGATATTTTTGAAAAACTGCCGGAAAGCTTAGGCATAAGCTGAGTTGACAGTATAAAAACTATAATAAAAAACAAGATAAAGAAAATATTTGTCTTTTTTTCTTTTAAAAATTTTATCATATCCGTCTGCCTCCTTCTTTTTTAAACTTTTTATAAATATAAACGGTTTTCCGCATGATGGAATCCGTACTTAGGAAAAGTGAATTTTTACGGCAAAACAGCGGAAGCTATACTGTATTCTCCAATCGCCGTTTCATCGGTCTTGACAAGATCTGAATATTTTTGTATAAGTTCTTCATATCTTTCGTTTATAAGAGTTGAATTTATTGACGACAGGACAGACTCGTTTGAATTGTATGTTTCGGGATCGGTTTCCACGCGCTGAATTACATGTATGCCGTAATCAGATTCTACTTCCTTAACTTCGCCTATCTGCATTTGTTTTAAAGCTTCGCCGAGTTCGGGTGCGTTTGCAGTTTCGGAATTGATATCCATTGACGATATTCCTTCGTAAACCGTAACATATGACTGTTTAAAGTTTTCCGAAGCGCTTTCAAATGAATTTCCTGATTTTATATAGTTATATATTTCATCTGCGGTTTTTTTCCGGTTGCTTGCTTCGGCGGAAGATACGGGAGCGCGTGTGCCGTCAATTTTTTCATCATAAGAGCTGTTTATAAATATATGTTTGACAGAATAATAATTGTCTGCGTAATATTGTTTTTTATCTTCATCTGAAATTTTCATAGAACCTGTTTCATCATTAAATAAGGCTTCTTTAAGAAGATCTATATTTGCTGTCATTATATAAAGCTTGGTATAATCTTCTAAAGTAGTGCCGAAATTGAGAAGATAGCTTTCAAAATCCATTACCGAGCCGTAAGAATTTATTGCGTTTTGCTGTATTAGGCTATCGATATAGTCGAGATAATCTTCAGGAAGCGAATAATTTTTATCGGGATCGTCAGCTGAGGGCATTGAATAAAGAATTGTATTTGCCGTAACTAAATTTTTTGCTTCATTTAGGGTATCTTCAAAGAACTTTTCTTCATAGGTTGAGCCGTCCGGAGCGGTTTTCTGCCAAATTTCTGGAGTATCCGAGGTGATAGAGCTGTCATTAAAGCTTAAAACGGCAAAATATTCGCCTTTATGCTGAGAAAGAAAATAACTGAACATACCGGCTGTCATACCCGAATCTGAAATCTGTTTGCCGTTTTCATCTGTTCCCCACAAAATAAAATCTTCTTTTCCGGCGCAGGACAAGCAGCAGTTTAAAACGAGCAAAGAAAGCAGCAGAAATAAAAAGAATCTTGTTTTTATTTTCATTTTAAGCGAAAACCTCCGTGATAGAAATATTTAAATGAAGCCGTGTGCGCTTCGGCAATTATACGGCAGCGGCGGGATTTTTAGGTTTTTCTTGTAAAAAATTCGTTATTTCATGCGCGCCGTGCGGTTTGCGATACGTGCGACAGAAGATAATTTTTTATATCAAAAGGCTGTTTTTGAGTATCTGCGCGAAGATAAAGCGGATGATGAGGATGTCCTTTTCTTGACAGCGGTCCGCAGGAATACCAGCGGGCAGAGTATTTTTCGGAAATCTTTTCAAAATCAGATATAAAATTTATGAGATAATCTCTCTTTTCAACTATTGCTCCCCAAGCTGCCCATACAGACGGAACATCACTGCATAAAGACAGTATATATTCAAAGGCTTTTATGTTTTCCAAGTGCAGAGAATAGTTGCATGTAAGCTCCATATCATCCGGATCGGTGGCGCGCTGAGCATATACATTAAACATTATAAAACTGTCATGACCGTTGCCGTGCGCTATGCGTTCTACCGATTTAAGTGTGTTGTCAAGATTGTCCGGCGCGGCAGTCGAAGGATTTATCCCGATACAAATAAGAGGATTTTTACCCTGTGTGCCGAGTATGTAACGGTATTCTCCGTAAAAAGGAGGCACATACAGCCATTTTTTCGAATCATATTCTTCCTGCGGCATTTTTGCCGCCGCAAGCGCGTCATAAAAGCTTAAAAGCTCGATTTCGCAGGTTTTTTTTGTCGGAATATGCATTGTGCTTTAGTCCTTTTACAAGTTTATTTAAATATTTTAGTTTTTTTATAAAATATCAGCCTTACGCTAATGAATCAGCATATAATGCCGCCGCACAGAAGAATTCCGTCTTCGTCATATGCGACAGCCGATTGCCCCGGAGTTACGGCGCGCTGAGGCTCGTCAAACTTTATATCAAGCAAACCGTCATGAAAAGACATTAGGGCAGGACTTTCGGTGGAAGAATACCTCACCTTTACAAAAGCTCTTATCGGTTTTTCTATCCCGTCTATTGCCTGAAAATTCACGTTTTCAGCGGTAAGTCTGTCGGTATACAGCTCATTTTCGGGACATAATACCACCTGATTTTCACAAAGCCGCTTTTCCTTTACAAAAAGCGGAGCGGGCAGAGATAAGCCGAGCCCTTTTCTCTGTCCGGTAGTATAGCGTATAATGCCGCGGTGTCTGCCTAAAACTCTGCCGTCGGAAGTTACAAAATCTCCCGGCTCAAATTGTTTACCGAGAAGCTTTTGAGTAAAATCCGCATAGTTTGTATCTTTTATGAAACAAATATCCTGACTGTCCTTTTTTTCGGCGTTAAAAAGACCGTTTTGAGCGGCAAATGCTCGCACTTCGTCTTTAGTATATCCTCCGAGCGGAAAATAAGCGCGGTCTATCTGACTGCGGGTAAGCTGCCATAGAACATAGCTTTGATCTTTTTTTTTGAAGAGCGCGCGCTTTATAACTTTTCTTCCGTATTTTTCGGAATATTCGGCGCGGGCATAATGTCCTGCAGCTACAAAATCAAAGCTTTCTTTTTCAGCTATATCGCAGAGTATTCCGAATTTTATAAGCCGGTTGCACAAAACGCACGGATTTGGAGTTTTTCCTTCCGCATAGCTTTCGGCAAACGGAAGTATGACCTCTTTTTTAAAAAAATCTTTTTTGTCTATTGTTTGATGTTCTATTCCGAATTTTTCGGCGTTTGCGCGCGCAAGTCCGGCTTCCGTGCCGTCATCATTTTCGCAAAGCAGAAGAGTTATTGCCTTTAAATAAAAACCGGCTTTTTTTAAAAGCAGCATACATGCCGCGCTGTCCACTCCTCCGCTGACCGCGACAAGAGCTTTTTTATCAGTCATATTTAAGCCTCTCTTGCGGTAAACTCGGCATAATGACCGGAATTATATCCGCCTTTTCTTGTAATTTTCAGCTTTTCACCTTCGGTTTTGAACGTATATGTAACTTTATGCGGACAGTTGAGAGCCCTCAGCATAACAGTAAATTCGCCGCTGTTTTCATCTTCCGGAAAACCGCATGCAGAATAATAAAGATCACAGTTATGCGATGCGGTAAAACCGTCAAGATCAGGCTTTACATAATTGCCGTGCAAAATGCCTTTTGTCCATTTTCCCGATTTTATCTCTATTCGGCTTGTAAGGCAGGCGTCATAAGAACCGGAAATATATATAGTTATTCCGTTTTCGGTTTTTTCGGAGGTCAATTTTGAAAAACCGCACGGATTTTCTTCAAAAATATAGGTTTTTCCCGCAAACGAGGGAGTTTTTTCGGAAAATTGTCCTGCAATATAGTATTTTTTAAGATAATCGCTGAGAGTATCGCTGTCTATTGTTTCGGTATTGCCGCCGCCGCAGATATTGTCCGCAAAATCATATACACAGTCTATTTCTTTCTGCATATCTCCGGTTTCGGCTATCATCGCCACAACAAGCTCTTTTTCGGGAAATACCATGCACAGCTGACCGAAAGCTCCGTCGGCTCTGAAGCCTTCACGGCTGTTTTTCCAAAATTGCAAACCGTAGCCCGCACACCAGTCGGGATTTCCGTTTAAACTGTTGTCCGATATCTTTGAAACCGCAAGCGAACAGTAATCTTCGGACAACAGCCGTTTTCCGCCGTAAACTCCGCCGTAAAGATATAAAAGTCCGAGCTTTGCGGCGTCTTCGCTTGAAATGTGCAGTCCCACTCCGCCTTCCGAAATTCCGAAACGGCTGTTCCACTGTGCCCCTCGGATGTCAAGGTCTTCAAACAGGTTTTTCTCAAGAAATTCATACGCACTCATTCCGGTACGTCTGTTTATGCACGCTGAAGCAAGAAATGTGGCGCCGGTATTATATGTAAAATGAGTTCCTGGAACATATTTAACCTCGCTTGAAAGAAATGCCGCGACCGGATCGTCTGAAGTTATCATTTTGTTCATTACGCATTCTTCATGTCCGGTGTTCATTGAAAGAACATGAAGTAAGGTCATCTTCGCAAGATTATCGGATATTTTTTCAGGGCATTTTTCCGGAAAAATATCAATTATTTTTTCATTCAGCGACAAAAGACCTTTATCCTGCGCAATGCCGACTGCCGTTGAACAGAAGGATTTGCTCATAGAATATACTTGGTTTTTGTCATGAGTTGAATACGGGCATGGCGCGCCGGAAAAAATTTTCTTCCCGCCGCGGTATACTGTTAAAGAATGTATTTCACAGTTTTGTTTAAGCTGATTTTCAAATAAACTTATCACTGCGTCGGTACCTGTCATAATATCACTCTTTTCGGTTAAAAAATAACTGTGTCTGCAAAAATTTAAATAAGCGGTAAACGCGCTATCTGCTGAATTTATTCATAGCTTCGTCTATTTTTCCGCCCGCTATAAGCTGCGCGGCGTCATGTGCGCTGCCGAAAAGCTTAAATAAAGTTTCTTTTTCGGATGCGGAAAAGCTGCTTAATACCCAATCCGCAAGATCTGCTTCCGGATGCGGTTTTTTTCCTATGCCGATTTTTATACGGGGAAAATTGTCGCTTTCGAGATGATAAATTATTGATTTTATGCCGTTATGACCTCCGTCGGAACCTTTTCGCCGTATCCTCATGACTCCTACGTCAAGGGATATATCGTCGTATATCACAAGGATATTTTCCGGAGAAATTCCGTAAAACTCTGCGGCGTCCCTCACAGCCTGTCCGGAATTATTCATAAAGGTCTGCGGAAGCATAAAAAGACAGCGCTTTCCTCCGAAGACCGCATCGCAGCAGAGAGATTTGAATTTTGAACGATTGATTGCAAAACCTTCTTTTCCGCTTATATATTCAAGCGCGAGGAATCCTGCATTATGCCGTGTGAATCGATATTTGTCGCCGGGATTTCCGAGTCCGGCGACTATATAGCTTACAGGTTCGGGCGAAGGTTTATCAGTTTCTATTTTTTTAAAAAGGTCAAAAATGCTTGTCATAATATCTCCGCGGCAGTTTTATTTTGAATTGAAATTTTTGCCGTTTTCTTCCCATTTTTCTTTTATTTTTAAAAGTCTTTCAAGGCTTTTTCCCGAAAACGGAACGGGAATGCATTCTTTGTCTATAATAAATCCGTTGACAGAAGAATTTCCTGAAGCTATTTCCTTAAGAATCTCGTCAAACTGCCATTTTTTATATCCTGAATTTTCAGGGTTGTCTTTTTTGAATTTTTTATAGCTTTCAGATGTTTCCATAAGCTGTACTGATGAATAAAGATCAAAAAAGCAGTTTCCGCTTCCGTCTTTTACGATAGATACCGTAAGAGCAGTATTTCCGTTTTCTCCTTCCTTTTTTGCGCATGGCTGAAGAAGTACAGAACGGAAAAGCGAATCATACATTGCGGCTTCTGTATTTTTAAGTTTTTCCTGCGGAACTCCGTTTTTGAGATCCTGGAAAAATGCGGTCATATATCTTCTAAGCGGAATATTTTCGGGATATTCAAGCTTTTGGCTTATCTGAGACGCGTCGATCTGAATGAGAGCCGACATGCCGAATTTATATAAAAATCTTATTCCGCGCAGGCCGTTCGCGGCGATATCGGCGATTTCGCGTGAAATTTCCGAAGGCGCGATATTTCTAATATATACTTTTTGATTTCTTTTTGTAAATTCATTTTCAGCTGCACGGGCGGCTTCTTCACATATTGCGATAAGGGCGTTTCCGCCGGCAGAATGCTGGCGTTTTGTATGCTCGGAACACAGAACAAAGAGTTTGTCAGCCTGAGGAAGATTTTTAAACAGAGCTTTTTTTGCGTTTTCCGAAAGATTTTTAAGAGATACCGGAAGCTGTACTGTTATTTTTTCTCCGGGCTTTGCGGTGCTGCGGGCTTTTGCGGCAAGTTCTGATATTTTTCTTTCGCACAGCGCGGCCGCGCAGAGACTTTCGGCAAGAGTAGAAGTCTCAAGCATTTTTTTGCCGAAATCGGCGGACTGTACTGCCGTATTGTAATATTCGATAAGTTTTCTTGACTCTTCTTTATCTTCTTCCGACAGTTCAGGTGCCGGCTGAGCTTCTTTGGCTTTTGTTTCCTTAGTTTCAGAATACGGTTCTTTTATTGTCGCAAGCTCTATTGACGCCTTTTCAATGAAAAAGTCTTCGTCACGATCGTATTGTATACGGTATTTACCGAAATTTTCAGAAGCATCGCGCCACATTTCAAAATCCTCGTCGGATATCTCAAAAGTTTTTGTGCTTCCGTGATATTTTAATACTTTACCGTACTTTTTATCTGTTGTTTTGTCTTTATATACTTCAAAAACTCCGTCACGATAGACAGTTATTTCATTTTCACTGTCCTTTTTTTCAGAGGCGGTATTTGCATTTATATTATTGCTGTCATTTTTGCTTTGTTTTTTGTTTTTGCCGAAAAAAGCCATAATTTTTCCTTTCCGATTTTTATTAATCTATTTTATAAACGTATGTTTTGTGTGCTTATTTATTATTTTTTACAGTTTGTCTCAAACAATTCTTTTTTTATATATATAATCAGATCTGAACATACGCCGCTATAAGTTCGAATATAAATACGGCGGCGCATGAAGCGGCAGCAACGCGCAAAAGGCCCTGATCAAAGAAAGCGAGTACAACTGCTGCAGCAAATCCTGCCGCTGCAGAAGCGGCTGATGATGAGGCATAGAAAATGCCCGGAACAGTCATTACTGTCAGTACCGAATACGGCATGTAATATAAAAATGACAGTATGAATTTATTTTCTATTTTTCTGCGCATTAAGACCATTGGAAGCATTCTTACAAGATAAGTGACTCCGGCTGAAACGATAAGATATGGAAAAAACTGAATCATGCTCATTCTGCGGTTTCCTCCTTTGCGTTTTCGGTCTTTATCGGACAAAGCGCGGCAAAAAGCGCGCTTGCAGAAACAGCGCAGATGATGATTATAAATCCCTGCGGTATATTGAGTTTTGACAGCGCCGGCAGATATTTAAACGAACATGACAGCGCGGCTGACAGCAGCGAACAAAGCGCGACGGCGCGGCTTTTTTTCGCTTCGGGCACGACGATTGCCACAAACATTCCGTAAATTGCGATCCCGAGAGCCGAGACTATCATCTCGGGCAGTATATTTCCGGCGGCGGCGCCGATAAGAGTACCTATACTCCAGCCTAAATATGGAGTAAGTATAAGTCCGTAAAGATATTTTTTACCTACGGTGCCGCGCTGAGCGGATGCTACTGCAAAAACTTCATCTGTATTTACAAATGATATGATAAACCTGTCGGCATACCTGACACTTTTTCCGAGTTTTTGCGAAAGTGATACCGACATAAGAGAATATCTTAAATTTATCACAAGCTGTGACAATGCAAGTTCGGCAAGCGAACCTGATGATACTATTATCGGAACCGCGGCAAGCTGTCCTGCCGAAGTGACGTTTGTCATTGAAATAAGCAGAGCTTCAATTACTGAAAGTCCGGCATCCGACGCTGAAATGCCAAAAGCGAATGATACGGCGAGATATCCGAGACAAATCGGTATTCCGTCTGCAAGTCCTTTTTTTAAGCTGTTATTATCGTCTCTCATATCTGCTCCTTTATATTCTGCATCATTTTATTTTATCACAAATAATGCCAAAAGTCAAACGCATCCTCATATCAAAACGGCATATTTAAAAGGTAAAACGCAAAAATACAAAAGATATACGGGAATTGCTTTTTAATTAGTTTTTAGGATATTGACATATACGGTTTTTTAGTTTGGTATATAGTGAAAGTATTTGTTTACAAAATAATTTTTTGCCGTATATTGATTTATTCAACAAATAATATTATAATAAAACATTAAATAGTTTTATTTTGGAATAATTTAAAGAAAGGAATAGAAAATAATGGCATATTACTACAGTGAACCTTCACATACTTTCAGTGAATATCTTCTAGTTCCCGGATATTCAAGCGCAGAATGCATTCCCTCAAAAGTATCGCTTAAAACTCCGCTTGTAAAGTTTAAAAAGGGAGAAGAACCGAAACTTTCGATGAATATTCCGCTTGTATCAGCTATTATGCAGTCGGTATCAGACGATAAAATGGCGATAGCTTTGGCAAAAGAAGGCGGAGTATCTTTTATTTACGGTTCGCAGACAATAGAAAATCAGGCGGCAATGGTGCGCCGGGTAAAAAATTATAAAGCCGGATTTGTTTATTCCGATTCAAATTTAAGACCGGATAATACGCTTGCAGATGTTCTTGAGCTGAAAGCAAGACTCGGTCATTCAACTATCGCTATAACAGAGGACGGTTCGCCTAACGGCAAACTTCTCGGAATAGTTACCGGAAGAGATTATCGTGTAAGCCGTATGTCTATCGATGAGAAGGTAGAAAATTTCATGACGCCGCTTGAAAAGCTTATTACGGCACCTGAAGGAACTACATTAAAAACAGCTAACGACATAATCTGGGAGCATAAGCTTAATTCTCTGCCGATAGTTGATAAAAACGGCAGGCTTGTGGCGTTTGTTTTTAGGAAGGATTATGATCAGCACAAAGAGAATCCTCATGAGCTGCTCGACGCAAACAAAAGCTATGTTGTAGGAGCCGGAATAAATACCCGCGACTATGCCGAGAGAGTTCCGGCGCTTGTGGAAGCGGGAGCTGATGTGCTTTGTATAGATTCGAGCGAAGGCTATACCGAATGGCAGAGAAGGACTCTATCATTTATCCGTGAAAAATACGGGGACAGCGTAAAAGTGGGAGCGGGAAACGTAGTGGATGCGGACGGATTCAGATTCCTCGCGGAGGCGGGAGCTGACTTTGTAAAGATAGGTATAGGCGGAGGTTCTATATGTATCACCCGTGAAACAAAAGGAATAGGGCGCGGACAGGCGACCGCCGTAATAGAAGTGGCAAAAGCGAGAGATGAATATTATAAAGAAACGGGCATATATGTGCCAATCTGTTCAGACGGAGGAATAGTGCATGATTATCATATCACTTTAGCTCTTGCAATGGGATGTGATTTCTGTATGCTGGGAAGATATTTTTCGAGATTTGAGGAAAGCCCGACAAATAAAGTTTTAGTAAACGGAAGCTATATGAAAGAATATTGGGGCGAAGGAAGTGCGCGCGCCCGTAACTGGCAGAGATACGACATGGGAGGAGCGGAGAAGCTTTCTTTTGTGGAAGGCGTCGACTGTTATGTGCCGTATGCCGGACTTTTGCACGATAATGTCTCAGTAACATTAAGTAAGGTGCGTTCTACAATGTGCAACTGCGGAGCGCTGAGCATAGCCGAGCTTCAGAAAAAAGCAAGGCTTACGCTTGTAAGCGCCGTATCTATCGTTGAAGGCGGAGCTCATGACGTACTTGTAAAAGATAAAATCACTCAATAAGGAATAAAAATGAAAATTGCTGTTGTAGGCTGCGGAAAAATAGGAACGACTTTGCTTTCAAACCTTGCTAACGAAGGTCATGACATAGTATGTATAGATTCAGATTCCGCGGTTATAGAAGAAATAACTAACATATATGACGTAATGGGCGTTTGCGGAAACGGAGCTGACAGCGACGTTTTGTCGGAGGCGGAGATAAAAAAAGCCGATTTGCTTGTTTCGGTCACCGATTCAGACGAGCTTAATATGCTTATTTGCTTTATCGGGAAAAGTATGGGAGCTGCTCATACTATCGCCCGTATAAGAAATCCCGAATATAATGACAGAAGTCTTGGATTTCTCCGTCAGAAGCTGCAGCTTACCGACTCAATAAATCCGGAATTTATAGCGGCAAGAGAAATTTACAACATTTTAAAATTCCCAAGCGCAGTCAATATAGAGACATTTTCAGCGCGCAATTTTGAAATGATAGAGATAAAGCTTAAACCGGATTCGCAGCTTGACGGAATGAGTATACTTGATATGAGAAGAAAATATCAGGCGAAATATCTTGTATGTGCGGTACAGCGCGGGGATACGGCATTTATACCCGACGGCCGCTTTGTACTTCGCGGCGGAGACAAAATAGGGCTTACCGCATCGCCGGCCGAAATACAAAAACTGCTGAAAATGCTTGGAATTCTTCAGAAAAAAGCTCGCAGCGTACTTATTCTCGGAGCAAGCACAACTGCTTTTTATCTGTCAAAACTTTTGCTTGCCGGAGGAAATTCAGTTAAGATAATAGAAAAGGATCATGATCGTTGTCTTGCTTTCAGCAACCGGCTGCCGGGAGCTGTCGTTATATGCGGAGACGGCGCGGAACAGGAACTTTTAATAGAAGAGGGAATAGAATCGACCGACGCGTTTGTATCGCTTACCGGAATGGATGAAGAAAATATTCTTATATCTTGTTTTGCGGCAGCACAGAACGTTCCGACGGTAATTACAAAGGTCAACCGGCCGGAGCTTGCCTCTATGGCGCAGAAGCTGGGGCTTGATATTATTATTTCGCCAAAGAAGTCTACGGGCGATATTATAACGGGTTATGCCAGAGCTCTTGAAAATTCACTGGGAAGTTCAGTCGAGACCTTATATAAACTTATGGACGGTTCGGTTGAAGCCCTGGAATTTTCGGTACAGGAAGATTTTAAATATATAAATATTCCGATAAAGGAAATGAATCTTAAATCAAATATTTTGATTGCCGGCATAATTAAGGGCAGAATTCCGATTATTCCGTCGGGTGATGATGTTATAAATGCAAACGATAAAGTAATAGTGCTTGCGTCCGAAACTCGTTTGCAGAATCTTTCTGATATAATTATGTGAATTAAATATCGGGCGGAAAGGTAAAATAAAAAGTATGAATCTTAAAATGGTGCTTTATACCACCGCGCGCATTATGCAGACAGAAGCGCTGTTTATGCTTCTGCCGCTTGCCGTATCTTTTATATACGGAGAATATGATTCGGCGCAAAGCTTTATAATTACTATTCTGACGGTTTTTATCTTGGGATTTATAATATCAAGGGTGACACACACTAAAAACCGCGTCATTTATGCAAAGGAAGGCTTTGCAATAGTGGCGCTGGCTTGGCTTATGATGTCTTTTTTCGGTGCGCTTCCTTTTGTTATAAGCCGTGACATCCCTTCTTATGTCGACGCGTTTTTTGAAACCGTCAGCGGGTTTACAACTACCGGCGCTTCTATTCTTAATGACGTAGAGGCTGTATCAAAAGGCATGCTTTTTTGGCGCAGTTTTACGCACTGGATAGGCGGCATGGGTGTCCTTGTTTTTGTAATGGCGGTTATTCCGAATATTTCCGACCGTTCAATCCACATAATGCGCGCCGAAATGCCGGGGCCGGTTATAGGAAAATTATTGCCCAGAGCAAAAGATACGGCAAAAATACTTTATCTTATATATATTGTGCTTACGGCTGCCGAAATTCTGTTTCTTCTTGCCGGAGGAATGAGCCTTTTTGACAGTCTTATTCATTCGTTCGGAACCGCCGGAACCGGAGGCTTTGGAATAAAAGCCGACAGTGTTTCGTCATATTCCCCGTATATTCAATGGGTAATAACAATATTTATGATAATTTTCGGCATTAATTTCAATCTGTTTTATCTTATACTTATACACCGTGCCAAAACGGCTTTTAAGTCTTCTGAATTTTGGTGGTATATCGGTATTGCACTTTCGGCTACAGCTGTAATAGCTTTTAATATACGCGGAATATATCATAATTTTTCAGATACAGTTAGGAATTCTGCCTTTCAAGTAGCATCTATTCTTACAACTACAGGTTTTGCTACGGCAAATTTTGACACATGGCCCGAATTATCTAAAACAGTGCTGTTGCTGCTTATGTTTATAGGAGGGTGTGCCGGATCAACTGCCGGAGGATTAAAAGTATCAAGAGTAGTTCTTCTTTTCAGAACTGTCAAGCGCGAAATAAATCATTTGCTTCATCCTCGCTCAGTAAGTGCGGTGCGCTTTGAAGGAAAACCGGCAGATATAAAAACTGTTATGAGCGTATGCGTATATTTCGTATTTTATATGCTGTGTTTTTTCACAATATTGCTTTTGCTGGGATTTGAACCATTCTCATTTGAAACTAATTTCTCTGCAACTGCGTCATGTTTTAACAATGTGGGTCCGGGGCTTGACGGAGTCGGACCTATGGTGAGTTACAGCGGATATTCGCCTTTTTCAAAGATAATTCTTTCCGCAGCTATGCTTTTGGGCAGACTTGAGATATATCCTTTGATACTAGCTTTTGTTCCGTCGACCTGGAATAAAAGGTGAGTTTTTTGCATAAGATTATTACAGATATTATTAACTTAGCAGACCGATTTTTTATCGACACAAGCGTACGAAGTATGATGATTTTTGCATAATTGCGCGGATGTTGTTTTTTCTTCGTCAAAAAACAGTTTACATCGCTGATTTTTGACGGCGGAATTTTTGCGAAAAATTTTTTGAAAAAGTATAAAATTCATATCGGAAACCGCAAAGTAAAGGACGGATTTTGATATGTCACTGTTTTTTAATACGGCAAAAAGCGACAGACAGCTTAAAAAGCTTCCTATAGATAAAATTTTGCCTAATCCTATGCAGCCTAGAAAGCATTTTGACGAGGACGCTATAAACTCACTTGCCGACAGTATCGCAAAATACGGAATAATACAGCCTGTTTCTGTCAGAATACATGACGGAAAATATGAGCTTGTTGCCGGTGAACGACGTCTAAGAGCTGCAAAGATAGCCGGCTATACTGAAATACCATGTCTTATCATCCGGGCAGGAGAACGACGTTCGGCATATCTTTCAATTACTGAAAATCTTCAGAGATGCGATCTTGATATGTTTGAGGAAGCTGAAGCAATAGAACGGCTTATGGTTACCGGAAACTGTACTCAGAGCGCACTTGCCGAGAGCTTATCAATGTCTCAAAGCGCACTTGCAAATAAGCTTAGGCTTTTAAGATTTGATGCCGAACAGAGAAATATTATAAGAAAATATCATCTTTCCGAGAGGCATGCGCGGGCACTTTTGAGAGTTCCGCCGGAAAAACGTATTGAGGCTGCCGAAAAAATAGGATTTGAAGCTATGAGTGTGACTGCCGCAGAAGAATACATAGATAAAGTAGTATGCACAAGGCTTGTGGAAAATGAGTTTTCAAAAAACAGTTCTAATGCTGAAACTTCGACAGCATCAGGATCAAAACAAAAAGTCAGAAAAGACAAAGCTTGCAGTGTAAGTCAAGTGGAAGACGCTGATAGCAGTTTTGAACAAAAACCTATACGCACGGTTCTCATAGGCGATCTTACTCTTTTTTACAACAGTCTTGAGAGGTCTTTATCTATGCTGAGAAACGCAGGCTTTGCGGCAGAACTTGAAAAAACCGAAAACAACGGTGAAGTAAGACTTTCTATTATTCTGAAAAGCGGTACAGAAAAGCAGCAATTATAGTATTTTTTAAGCAGAATAGTTTCGACAAAAAAGAGTTTTTTTGTTGACATTTCGATATATATGTGATATTATTGAATTAGCAAAATTTGATTTTTAAGGAGATTTTATCATGAAAAATTGCAGCAAATGCGGAACAAGCTTTGAAGATGACAAAAAATTCTGTCCGAACTGCGGCACGGAAGTCTCGGAAACCGCTGAAACCGGTGAAAGCTCGAATGAGAATAAGAGCTCAAATAAACGTTTGCCTATAATTATAGGCATTGCGGCTGCAGCGGTTATCGTTATTGTCATTATTCTGATAGCTTCATGCAGCGGAGGTTACAAATCTGCTTTGTCAAATTATGAAAAACTTTTAAATGGTAATTTCGACGACGGCTTGATTGAGAAACTTGCTCCTGAAGATTATTGGGATTATATTGACGATAATTTCGATATGGATGCGTCTGATATTGCAGACGGTCTTGAAGATCAATACGGCGAAGAAGTAATGTTTGGACTTGACGGAGATGAAATCAAATATTCTCTTTCAATCGCAAAGGCAAGCAAACTTGACGATGACGTCTTTGATGAAATTAAAGACATTATAAACGACAACTGCGATGTCAGCAAAAAGAGTATTACCGAAGCATACAGACTTGTCGTTGATCTTAAGTATAAATTCGACATTGACAAGGCCGACGACGATTATATTTTGTACTCTACAATAGCTTTGGAAGACGGTGCACGCAGCACGTTCTACTCTGTAAAAATAGACGGCAAATGGTATCTTTTCGATTCGTCGCTTAATTCTGTTATAAATCCCTATCAGCTGTCATATTAAACTAAGGGTTTTGCCGTAAATATTACGGCGGCAAATAAACTATACAGCAATATAAAAGCTGTCATCAGCCGATTGCGTTTTGCAGGAAAGGCTGATGGCAGCTTATTTTTTTATTTGTATAAACAATAATTGTTTTGAACAATAAGATTTTTTATTTTTTGCCGGTTTTGTTTCTGCTTTTTTTCAAAACAGGCTTTATTTTCTGGCTTGAAGTTTTTTTAGTGCCCTCGTCAGGTGAATATAATGATTTTCCCTTTATGCTTTGTCTTTTTAGAGCTTTCTTTTTATAAGAAACTGATTTTTCAGACTTTGGTCTTGATTTTTTTGTGGAATGTGCAGTTTTATTTTCTTTTTTATCTGCACCGGCACCGTACATTTTTATTCCAAGCAGCGGCATAGCGGCGTCATATCTGTGCGAAAGTTCTATCGCTTTTTTTACCAGCTGCCTGTTTTCCGGACGGTTATACTGCAGAAGCGCGCGCTGCATTCTTTTTTCCTCATAATTTTTCGGAACATAAACTTCTTTTCCGCTGAACGGATCTATACCCGTATAATACATTGTTGTGGAAGCCGTTCCCGGAGTGGGATAAAAATCCTGCACCTGTTCCGGACGTATATTTTCGCGTTTTAGATATAAAGCAAGATCAATAGCGTCTGAAAGTGTGCTTCCGGGATGAGAGGACATAAGATACGGAACAAGATACTGTTCAAGACCGTATTTTTTCGTAGTTTCAAAATATTTCCTGCAAAAGGTATTATAAATTTCTACTGAAGGCTTGCCCATATATGAAAGCACACGAGGAGAAATGTGCTCGGGAGCTACTTTAAGCTGACCGCTGACATGATTTTTTACAAGTTCATTTAAAAACTCATCGCTTTTATCTGCTAAAACATAATCGAATCTTACGCCTGAGCGGACAAAAACCTTTTTTATTTTAGGTATAGCCGATACACGCCTCAGAATATCGATATATTCGGTATGATCGGCAATGAGATTTTTACAAGGCGTAGGTGAAAGGCATCTGCGGTTGTTGCAGACGGGCTTTTTTCCTTCCCGCACCGTTTTGCACGGACCGTGACGGAAATTAGCCGTAGGACCTCCTATATCGTGAATATATCCCTTAAACCGCGGAAGCGTTGTTAAAAGCTCAGCTTCTGCGACGACCGAATCCGCGCTGCGCGAGATAACTCCTCTGCCTTGATTGTACGCTATCGCACAGAAAGCGCAGGCTCCGAAACAGCCGCGGTTGTGCGTTATAGAAAATTCAACTTCGTCGAGAGCCGCTATTCCTCCGAATTTGTCATATTTCGGATGCCAGGTTCTTGTAAACGGCATAGCGTATACTTCGTCAAGTTCCTTTTGCGAAAGAGGAGCAGGAGGAGGATTTTGAATGATACGGCAGCCGTCATAAAATTCCACTATTGCCTTTCCTCCGACAAAATCCTGGTTCTCATACTGAATTCTGAAGGCGTCGGCATAGGCTTTTTTATCTGTTTTCAGCGTATCATAGTCATATGTTTCTATATATTCATATGACGGTTTGAAATTATCATCTTTGACGCAAACGACCGTGCCTCTTATACTTCTTATTTTTTTTACAGGTACGCCCTTGTCAAGAAGCTTTGCAATTTCAGGAATAGATCTTTCTCCCATGCCATAGCTTATTATATCGGCGCGCGAATCTATAAGAATGCTTCTCCGCACCTTATCATCCCAGTAGTCATAATGAGCGAATCTTCGCAGAGACGCTTCAAGGCCGCCGATTATTATCGGTACATCCCCGTAAGCTTCGCGTATTCGGTTGCAGTATACAATGACTGCTCTGTCCGGACGAAATCCTGCTTTTTTACCCGGTGAATAATAGTCATCTGAACGGTGTTTTTTAGCCGCTGTATAATTTGCGACCATTGAGTCAACATTTCCCGAACTTACCAAAAAACCAAGCCTCGGTCTGCCGAAAACGCAAACTCCTTCGCCGGAACCGTCACGGTATGATTTTTTATAATCGGGCTGTGAGATTATCCCAACGATAAAACCGCATTTCTCAAGCAAACGGCATATAAGAGCTGAGCCGAAGCTGGGATGATCGATATATGCGTCGCCGGTTACATATACGAAATCAGGTACAGATATGCCTTCCGGAAGTTCTTCGGGAGACATTGGAAGAGGTTTTTGGGCAAGACGCGTATAAATCATTTTAAATTAATCCCCGTTCTTGTACAGTTAAAATCGGCGGAGGAAAGAATGCCGGCGGAGTCCATCGCCTTCATGACATATTCAGGATTGAGATATCCGTCGGGCGACGCGTCTACACACAGACAAATATAGGTTTTTCCATCGGTTTCGGATACTTCATAAGAAAAAATCTGAGGCTTAATATTTATTTGCTTTTCCCCGCTTTTTGTTTTCTTTTCAACAGTGATATCGTCTTTCGATAAAAATTCTCTTATATTTTCGCATATTCCGCAGACACCTTCCGCTGAAAAAATATAATCGGCGGAATACACATTGTTGAATTTCCCCGTAGATTCCGATACCGACTTTATTTCTATATGCGGCGGAAGCGCGGCACGAAGTTTCATGGTAAATTCTTCTTTATCCATATCGCGCGCGAGCCCTATATCGCAGAGCTCGTTTTCCCCTGCCGTTCCAACCGACAGCGGAAGCGCAAAAACTATTTTCGGATGCGGATTAAAGCCCGATGAATAGCGCAGAGGAATTCCCGCACGCTTAAAAGTGCGGACAAAGGTGTGAGTAAGGTCAAGATGCGATATAAATACGAGCGGACCTGTTTTTGAAAACGTAATTCTGAAATCCGTCAATTATCGCTCACCTCTTTTCTTTTCTGTGTGCAGAATGGAATTCCGTATTTCGCAATGCCGCAGCCCGAGCATTTTGTTCCGCAGTCGGGAGTTGTTTCCTCTTTCATGGCTTTTTCGTATTCACGGCGCAGAAAACTTTCAGTAACTCCGCAGTCGATTACCGACCAAGGCAGAATTTCATCAAACGAATATCTTCTGTTAGCGTAAAAAGACGGATCGACTTTTTCTGTTTTAAAAGCGTTAAGCCAGTTGTCATAATCAAAAAACTCATCCCACGCGTCAAATACACAGCCGGTTTTATATGCTTGGAGAATTACCGGAGCAAGTCTGCGGTCGCCTCTTGCAAAAACCGCTTCAAGAAAGCTTACTTTAGATTCATGCCAGCTGTAGCGTATACGGCGGCTGGTTATATTTTGACCGAGCAGTTTTTGCTTGCGTATAAGCTCTTCGCGAGTATCCTGACCGCACCATTGAAAAGGCGTATCGCATTTCGGAACAAAACATGATACCGATATAGATACCTGACATGAACGGCCTTTAGGCTTGTCCGGATTTTTATAGTATTCATCTACTATTTTCTGTGCAAGCTTAGGTATGCCTATTATATCCTCATCGGTTTCGCCCGGAAGTCCGAGCATAAAATAAAGCTTAACTGAAGTTCTGCCGTTTTTAAACGCGCTTGCGCAGGTGCGCAGAATTTCTTCTTCGGTAAGATTTTTGTTTATTATATCGCGCATGCGCTGAGTTCCTGCCTCGGGTGCAAAAGTAAGGCCTGATTTTCGAAGTTCCTCGATTTTTTTCATTATTTCGCTCTCAAATGAGTCAATTCGCATCGACGGAAGTGAAAGTCCGACTTTGCATTCGTCAGTCCATTCCTTTAGACAGTCTACAAGGGGCAGCAGCTTTGGATAATCGCTTATGCTTAAAGATGTAAGTGAAAGCTCTTCATATCCTGTTGAAAGATATTGACTGCGCGCCTGATTATTCAGCGTATCATAATTTTTATATCTGAACGGGCGGTAAATCATTCCTGCCTGACAAAATCGGCAGCCGCGCATACAGCCGCGTGCCACTTCAAGCATTATTCGGTCATGTACTGTTTCAATATACGGAAGAGGTGATTTTTCAGGAAAATATGAAGAATCAAAATCGCTTATTACACAGCGTTCCACTTTTTCGGGAACATCTTGATATATCGGAGATATTTTTGATATAGTGCCGTTTTCTCCCTTATATTCCACAGAATACAGCGACGGCACATACATTCCTTTCTGCGAAGCTGCCGCCTGATGAAGAAATTCGCGCTTTGAATAAGGTTTGCCGTTTTTTTGGCAGTCTTCTTTATATTTTATATAGCTTTTGGTAAATTCAACAAGCGCTTCTTCTCCTTCGCCGATATTGAATACGTCGAAAAAGTCGGCGACAGGCTCCGGATTATAAGAACACGGACCGCCTCCGATTATTATCGGCATATCATCGCCGCGGTCTTTCGAGTAAAAAGGCAGACCGGCAAGCTCAAGCGTATAAAGAATATTAGTATAGCACATTTCATATTGCAGTGTAAAGCCGATTATGTCAAAATCCTTAAGAGCGTCTCCGCTTTCATGAGCATAAAGCGGAATTTTCTCGCGCATAAGAATATCTCCGAAATCTTTCCATGGCGTATATGCGCGCTCACACCAGATATCCTTATCGCTGTTAAGCGCGCCGTAAAGAATTTTTACTCCGAGATTCGACATGCCTATTTCATACGCGTCGGGAAAACAAAACGCGAATCTTGCTTTTATATTTCTTTTATCTTTTATTGTTTCATTAAGCTCGCCCCCGGTATATCTGCCCGGCTTCTGCACTTGCTTTAAAAATTTTTCGGCAAGCTTTTTCGGAGTGTCTGTCATTTTTGTTTTTATGCACCTTTCCTGTATGATTTTTATAAAAAGCTTTATTTATCGTATTTTTCAACCGCTATTATAAACGGCGCGTCGGGTGAATTTATAAGCTTAAGCATTGTAACGCAATAATATTTTTTGTCAAGCTGGGCAAGCTTTTCACAAAGCATTTCACCTTCAAGACGCCCTTCTTCATGACCGGGATATACGGATATAACAAGTATTCCGCCTTTTTTTAAAAGTTCTATCGCTGAAGATACCGCCGGCATAGTGCTTTCACGCATCGTATGAAGCTCTTTATTTCCGCTGCCCGGCAGATATCCTAAATTAAACATACCTGCCGAAATCTGCTCGTGTATGTATTTTTTGCAGTCGGCATGGCTTGCGCATATGAGCTCTGCGTTTTCAAGCCCCGCTTCCTTAAGGCGTTTTGCAGTGTTTTCGACGGCGCTTTCCTGAATATCAAAAGCATAAACTTTTCCCTGCGGCGCTCTCCGGCACAAATATTCCGTGTCATGACCGTTTCCCATAGTAAAATCGCACAATACCGAATCCGGCTTGATGACCGGTTCTATAAAGGCCTTTGCCGCATCTAAAAGTTCAAACATTCTATTTTTTCCTCTCAAAAATTACTTATTAATATATAATTTCTCATATTATTATACCAGAAACACGGTCAGATTTAAATAGTTTTTAAAAAAAACAAGGCAAAATCTCCGGCGAAGATTTTGTCTTGCGTAATTTTATTATTTTAACTCAATAAAATATTTTGTAAAATTTTTCTACCGATTTTTTATTTATTAGGCAGATAAACAAAAATGTAAAGCAGTACAGCCGCAATGGCGACAACGGTAAGTATGCCGAGAAGAACATAATGTTTTGCTGTCATAACCGGCTTTGACTGTTCTGCTGAAATAAAATGCAATCTTGACAGAGCCGGAGTCATAGCGCTTAAAAAAATCACAAGCAGACATGCTTCTGCTGGAAATAAAGCAGCATTTTTTATAACGCGGGGTATTGTGATAAAGGCATAAGACTTTCCGTTATTAAGCCAAGCGTAGTACCAAATCATGATTATGGGATTTAATATTATGTTAGTAAAAACAGTGACGAAAAACCGTGAACAAATTATTCTTTCAGCAGAAAGTTTTCTGCGCCATAATATTAAAGCATATAAAAGAGAACCTGACATTTCCACAAAGATGAAGGGAAAAAAGTAAGGTCCTGAACTTGTCTGAGAGATAAGCGCTCCAAGAGTATCTGTAACCGCAGCTGAAATAAGAGCTACGACGGGACCGTAAATTATCGCGCCGAGAGCGTTTACAAGGTAACCGAAATAAATATTGATATTTTCTCCTACAGGTATAAAAAATGATTTTATCGCGACACGGAGAGCAATAAAAAGAGCGGCGATGCACAGCATGCGCACACTTTTAAGCTGCATTGCCGCTTCACGCCAGTATGCGGGAGAAAAAACCGACTTTGATTCTAAAACGTTTTTTTGCATAAAAAAATACTCCTTTGAGAAAAAATTACGACAGAAAGTGCCGCATTTCAAAAGAGTGGATTATAAAACGCCGGAACCGCCCCTGTGACAAATGCGACAGCGGGATGCGGAAGCCGTACCGCAAGATTACTTTTCGTCCGAAAGACAACTCCCCGTTCTTTCGGCACTTTACGCACGGCTGCCTACTCTGCCGACCATATTATATACCTTTAGGCTAATATATGCAATAGGTTTGCGTATAAAATTTTTATCATATTAAAAAAATATGCAAATAAATACATATGGTATAAAAAATAAAAAAGCCGGTTTTAAAATTTTCCGGCTTTTTATTCTGATTTTTATTTTGCCTCGTATTTTTCCTTATCTTTATCACGTATCTCAACTCGGCGAATTTTACCGCTGAAGGTTTTAGGAAGCTCGGAGACATATTCGATAACACGGGGATATTTATAAGGTGCAGTGTTGTGTTTTACATAAGTCTGAAGCTCTTTTGTAAGCTCATCGCTGCCCTTAAAGCCTTCTTTAAGAACAATAGTTGCTTTTACGGCAAAACCGCGCACCGGATCGGGAACTCCCGTAACTGCCACTTCAAAAACAGCGGGATGTTCAAGCATAACGCTTTCAATCTCAAAAGGACTTATTCTGTAGCCGCTTGATTTAATCACGTCATCATTTCTTCCGATATAACGGAAAAGACCGAATTCATCGCGATAAGCTATATCGCCTGTATGATAGAAACCGTCATGCATAGCGCGGTTTGTATCTTCGGAGTTCTCGTTATATGAACGCATAAGACCGCACGGATGTCTGTCGGCACTGAGTTTTCTTATACAGATTTCGCCGTTTGAGCCGTTTGGAACATTTTCGCCGTTTTCATCGAGGATATGTACATCGAATCCGGGAACAGGCAGTCCCATTGCTCCGGGAACAGGCTTTGTCCAGGGATAGATAGTGGCTATACACAGAGTTGTTTCAGTCTGACCGAATCCTTCGTATATTTCAAGACCGGTTGCTTCCTTCCATTTGTTAAAAATTTCGGGATTCATAGCTTCACCTGCCGTACAACAGTGAGTGAGGGAAGACAGGTCATATTTTGAAAGATCATTCTGAAGCAGCAGTCTGTACATAGTAGGAGGAACACAGAAGGTTGTAACTTTATACTTCTCAAGTTTTGATAAAATATCTGCGCCGTCGAATTTATCGAAGTCATATACTAGTACTGCGGATTCTCCAAACCATTGACCGTATATTTTTCCCCAAAGGGATTTAAGCCATCCGGTATCGGATATCGTAAAATGAAGTCCGCCGTCAACTACTCGGTGCCAGAATACACCGGTCATAATGTGACCGAGCGGATAGCGGAAATCATGAAGAACCATTTTTGGATATCCGTTAGTTCCGGAAGTAAAACCGAGAATAGATATGTCGTTAGCATATATCGCGTCTTTTCCGGTAGGTCTTGACCATTCGTCGCTTGCAACCTCAAAACCGGCTTCGAAATCAAGCCAGCCGTCTGCTTTTTTATGGCCGAGAACCATTTTCAGGCGGATTGTTTCATATTCGTCAAGACGTTCGTCAAACTGTTCGGTACAGTCGCCGTCTCCTGTTAAAATAGCATATTTAATTCCCGCCTTGTTGCAGCGGTAAACATATTCTTTCGGCGTAAGCATATAAGTTGCCTGCACCATTATTGCACCTATCTTATGAAGTGCAAGAACTACATGCCAGAAGTAATAACTTCTCTTCATTACAAGCAGAACTCTGTCGCCTTTTTTGACGCCGAGATATTTAAGATAGTTTGCGGCTTTATTGGAATTCCTCATCATATCGCCGAACGTGAAGCGTTTTTCCTCGCCGTCTTTTGACACCCATATCATGGCGAGCTTGTCGGGTTTGGTTCTTCCGAGCTCGTCGACTACATCGTATGCAAAATTGAAATCGTCGTTCCAGGTAAGTTTATAGTTTTTCTGCGCATCTTTGAGAGAAAGAAAATCATCGCGGCTGGCTCCGACGAATTTTTCATATATTGGCATTTATTTAAACCGTCCTTTCATATATCGGAATTTAATTTTTTACAACGACGGCAATAAATTTTGCGGGTCCGTCTCCGGTTGCTTTTTCCGCATGCGGAATACCCGAATTAAAATAAACGCTGTCGCCTTCTTCAAGCTCGTAAGAAATATCACCGATATAAAAGGTCATTTTGCCAGAAATAACATAATTGAATTCCTGTCCGTCATGTCCATGAAGCACCGGAGGTTTATCATCGGGAGTTATGGTTACGAGAAACGGCTCAGATTTTTTGTTTTTAAAAGTATATGCCAGGTG
Organism: uncultured Clostridia bacterium; assembly: GCA_944375955.1. Taxonomy (GTDB): domain Bacteria; phylum Bacillota; class Clostridia; order Oscillospirales; family CAG-382; genus UMGS1052. The sequence goes on from CALWBE010000036.1 coordinate 84,118, forward strand.
TTTGTAATCATAGCCGTGTTCGCGGTTGACCGAATATCCCTGTCCTTTCTTCACCATGCAGCACATTGAAAGAGTAGGCGATGAACCGCTTATAATATCAAGCACATCAACTCCTAGCGCTTCAGCTGCATTATATACAAAGCTGAAAGAAAAATCTATTTCTCCTTTTTCATATGACCGGTAAGTATCTATGTCTACTCCGAGCTTTTCGGCAAGCTCGGTATCGGTTATATCGCAGTCTTCACGTATGCATGCGAGTCTCATGCCGATATCTTTAAGCTGATCATTCATTACTGATATACCTCCTTAAATTTAAAAATAAAAATCAACCTTCGTAGTTATAACCAAGTTCAAGAGCTGTTTTGTTAAGACCGAGAAGATCCTGTTTTCTTGCCGGAACTACTTTTGCCAGGGCGCGGTCGATATTTTCAAACGGAATGATGCCGGTCTTTTTTATAAGATAACCGAGCATGATCATATTTGCAAGACCTGTAAGATTATTATCGGAAGCCATAGCTGTTGCGGGAATATAATAAGCGTCTACGTCAGTTCTTGCCACTTTTTTTGAAATAAGCGAACTGTCGACAAAAATTTTTCCTCCGGCTACGGTATCGTTTTCATATTTGTCAAGAGAAGGCAGATTCATCGCAATAAGGATATCGGGTTCGGAAACGATAGGCGAGCCTACTTTCGTATCGCTTAAAATTACACTGCAATTTGCGGTTCCGCCTCTCATTTCGGGTCCGTATGACGGCAGCCAGCTTACTTCTTTGTCTTCAAGTAAACCTTCATATGCAAGAAATTTGCCGGCAAAAAGAATTCCCTGACCGCCGAATCCTGCGATAAGTATCTGATTTGTCATATTATTTTACCTCGCTTTCCGCATATTTATCCTTATAAACTCCGAGCGGATAGTAAGGAATCATATTTTCTTCAAGCCATCCGAGAGCTTTATCGGGAGTCATTCCCCAGTTTGTAGGACAAGTTGAAAGCACTTCGATAAGAGAGAAGCCTTTTCCCTCAATCTGATTCTGAAATGCTTTTTTAATAGCAGCTTTTGCAGCGCGCACATTTTTAACGTTGTTTACCGCAACTCTTTCAAGGTAAGTGGCTCCGTCGACTTTTGAAAGCATTTCGCAGACTTTTACGGGATAGCCTACTGTGTTTACGTCACGTCCGTACGGAGAGGTTTGAGTTACCTGACCGGGAAGAGTGGTAGGCGCCATTTGTCCGCCTGTCATGCCGTATATTGCGTTGTTTACGAATATAACGGTGATGTTTTCGCCTCTTGCAGCGGAATGTACTGTTTCAGCCGTTCCGATCGCGGCAAGGTCACCGTCGCCCTGATATGTGAATACGATATTGTTCGGATCTGATCTTTTTACGCCGGTAGCTACTGCCGGAGCACGGCCGTGAGCCGCCTGTACCATATCGCAGTTGAAATAGTTATATGTGAAAACCGAGCAGCCTACGGACGCTACGCCGATTGTTCTTCCGCGTACTCCGAGTTCGTCAATTGCTTCTGCAACAAGACGGTGAATTATTCCGTGAGTGCATCCCGGACAATAGTGCAGCGGCGCGTCGGTCAATGCTTCGGGTTTTGAAAATACTGTAGCCATCAGTTTGCACCTCCTATTTTGTCGGCTTCCTTGATCTTGTCAAGAACATTGTCGGTTGACGGGATCATTCCGCCGACTCTTGAACAAAGAAGCACAGGTTTTTTGCAGCGTGTTGCAAGTTCGATATCTTCAATAAGCTGACCCATTGAAAGCTCTACGGAAATAAATGCTTTTACACGATCTGCTGTATCGAGAAGAACTTTTTTCGGGAAAGGCCACAAGGTGATCGGACGGATCATACCGACTTTAATACCTGCAGCTCTTGCCTTGTCAATAGCGTTTTGTGATACTCTTGCGGCAACACCGAATGCCACAATACAGACATCGGCGTCATCCATCATGTATTCCTCATACATTACTTCGTCTCTTTCGACGATCTTATATCTTTCATAACGCTCTACATTAAGTCTTTCAAGCTCTTCCGGCTGGAGACAAAGTGAATTTATAATGTTCGGCTTTCTTTCGCATTTTGTTCCGGTAAGAGCCCAGGATTTGTCATATTCATGAATCTCTCCTGCGTCAAGACTTACGGGCTCCATCATCTGACCCATTGTTCCGTCTGAAAGAATCATCGCAGGCATTCTGTATTTTTCGGCAAGATCAAACGCCTTAAACGTAAGGTTTACCATTTCCTGAACCGATGCCGGCGCAAGTACAAGCAGATGAAAATCTCCGTGTCCGGCGCCGCGCGTCGCATGGAAATAATCTGCCTGCGACGGCTGAATACCTCCGAGTCCGGGGCCGCCTCTCTGTACATTTACTATAAGAGCGGGAAGATCACATCCGGCAAGATATGAAATACCTTCGCTTTTAAGTGAAATTCCGGGAGATGAGCTTGAAGTCATAACACGCTTTCCGGTGGAAGCTACGCCGATAACCATATTGATCGCGGCAATTTCACTTTCCGCCTGAAGAAATACGCCGTTTATTTTAGGCATTCTTTTTGACATATATGCCGCAACTTCAGTCTGGGGCGTTATAGGATATCCGAAATAATGACGGCAGCCCGCCATAATTGCGGCTTCTGCAAGGGCTTCATTGCCCTTCATCAGGACTTTATCTGACATTTTATTTTTCCTCCTCGATTATTTTTCTACGGTGATAACACAGTCCGGACACATAGTAGCGCAGAAAGCGCAGCCTATGCATGCGGATTGATCCTCAACATGCGCGGGATGATAGCCCTTGATATTGATTTCTGTTTTAAGCTTTACTATTTTTTTAGGACAAGCGCCTACGCAGAGACCGCAGCCCTTGCAAAGGTTTTCGTCAAATGTAACTTTTGCCATATCGCATATTCCTTTCTGTTAATTTTCTGTTTTTAAACGAATCGCTAGTTATTCTGATTTCCATGACTGGCGTATATATAATTTTATTGGAAAAAGATCCGTAATTTTTTGTGTTCTTGCTATCTCGTCATAAAGATTATAGTGAACGCATGTCATCTTGACCGGAATTCCCGACAGCCGGGACAGCTCTTCGGCATAGCCTACGGTAGCCAAAACATCTTTTGCGGTTGTTTCGTCTCCGATATTGGAATTGTTTATTATTCCGGTAAAGTCAATGCCTGCCGCGGTTCTTATTTCCTTCATCACTTCATACGCGCTTTGCACATTGTGTGTAAGCGGACGATAAGCGTTTACGACAAAAAGCATTTCATAGTTGTTTTCGGCAAGAATTGCGGGAACATATCTGCCAAGAGCAAGAGCTCCCCTGTCGTCTCCGCCGACATCGACTACCGAATAACTGCTTTTGTCGTCGGTTATCGCATATGCTTCTGCCGGAAGTGCGGGAACATCGACATTTGAATTTGCATATTCAGACGAGATAAATCTTATTCCGGCATCGGACAATATTTTTTCGCTGTCTTTAGAACGAAAATAAGGATTTACTATGTCAAGATCAGCAAGAGAGGTCTTTTTTCCTTCCGCCGCAAGCTTTAAGGCGTAATTTACCGCTATGTTTGTTTTTCCGCTTCCGTAATGACCGGAGAATATCGTAACGCGCTTCATTCAACAACTACCGACCAGCCGAATTCATCCTTTTGTGTTCCCCACTGAATTCCGGTTATGGTATCATAAATTTTCTGGCTGACTTTTCCGATGCCGCCGTCGCCTATTACCATTACGTCGTCCTTATAGCGCAGCTTTCCTACCGGAGAAATAACTGCGGCTGTTCCGGTGCCGAAGCACTCTTCAAGCTTTCCGTTCTTCTGAGCGTCTATAAGTTCGTCGACGGAGATTTTTCTTTCTTCAACATCCATTCCCCATGATTTGCAGAGATGAATAACTGAATTTCTTGTAATACCGGGAAGAATGCTTCCGTTGAGCATAGGTGTTACAATTTTGCCGTCGATCTTAAAGAAAATGTTCATTGCTCCGACTTCTTCGATATATTTTCTCTCAACGCCGTCAAGCCAGAGAACCTGTGAATATCCGTCATCATGCGCTTTTACCTGAGCAATAAGGCTTGCCGCATAGTTTCCGCCGGTTTTCGCATATCCGATACCGCCTCTTACAGCTCTGACATATTCGTCCTCGATCCAGATTCCGACCGGTGCGAGTCCTGATGCGTAATATGCTCCGCTCGGAGAGAGTATTATAATGAAAAGATAGGTTTTTGAAGGCGCAACTCCGAGAAATTCATCTGTCGCGATGATAAAAGGACGAATATAAAGGGAAGTCCCTTCCGCAGTCGGGATCCAGTCCTCGTCAACTTTTACAAGTGCCTTTATTGCCTGAACGAAATCCTCTTCCGGAACTTCAGGAATACAAAGTCTCTGATTTGAAGCGTTTGCGCGTTTTGCGTTCATATCAGGACGGAAAAGTCTTGCTTTGCCGTCTTTGCCGCGGTAAGCTTTAAGACCTTCGAACATTTCCTGACCGTAATGGAAAACCATTGCTGAAGGTTCGAGGCTTATGGGAGCGTAAGGAACTATACGCGCGTCATGCCAGCCTTTTCCTTCTGTGTAATTCATTACAAACATGTGATCGGTAAAAACTTTTCCGAAACCGAGCTTGCTTTCGTCAGCCGGTTTTGCCTTGGGTGATTTTGTTTTTTCGATTTTGATGTCAAGCATTTTTTCTTCCTCCGACATAATAAAAGGCTTACAGCTAAATGCCGCAAGCCTTAAAAATTACTGTTTTTCAGTTGCGCTTACACACGGAACATGTATGCGCCTTATGTAACTTTTTCGGTTTTTACGCACGACAAATAGCGCTATGAGAATTGCTGCGAATAATCACTGAAAGAGCAATAATAATAGCGATAATTAGGCCTATGCATATTATACCAAAATTTATTACCGGGGCAAACATATGAAATCTCCTTGTGTAATTATGCCGATATTTTATCACGGCATGTGCATTTTGTCAATAACAAACGGCGAATTTTATCAAAAATTCACAATTATTTAATTATTCTTCTTGTTTTTAAACATTAAAATATTTATTGTTTTTTTATAATATATTACATATAAAAAACGTAAGGAGAAAAAAATGAAAAAATATCTATTGCCTGAAAAATGCAATTTTTATAAGGCAAATCTTCATTGCCACAGCACATGGTCTAACGGAAAGCATTCTCCTGAAGAATTAAAACAGCTTTATAAAGCGCAGGGATACTCGGTGCTTTCAATAACCGATCATGACGGCTTTTTCGGTCACTATGATCTGGATGACGAGGATTTTATTACGCTTGCCGGATTTGAACTTGAATTTGACAGTCCATTCGGAGATGACTTCAGTAACTGCATAACGACTCACCTTTGTGCTTATGCAAAGGATCGTGACAATTTGTATCAGCCGGGATTTGATCCCGAATTTAGGCATGAAAAAATTTTTTGGACGAAAGACGAAAAAACAAAGTCTCTTATAAAACCTTTAGGCAAACCGTTTAAGCGTTCTCATGAGACGGAAAATGTTAATTATGTTATACGTACGCTTCATGAAAATGGATTTATAGTTACATATAATCACCCAACACGGTCGTTGGAAAATTATTCTGTTTATATGAATTATTCAGAAATTGATAATCTTGAGATTTATAACAATGCTTGCTATACCGACGGATATGACGAACATAACGGAAAAGTATACGACGATATGCTTCGTGCGGGAAGAAGAATTTTCTGTGTTGCTGCAGACGACAATCATGCGCTTATAACAAAGAAAAATCATGACATGTTCGGAGGATTTACAATGTTCTGCGCTGAAAGGCTTACGCACGGAGATATTATAAATGCTTTTGAAAAAGGAAATTTTTATGCGTCTACCGGACCTGAAATAAATTCTTTATATTTTGAAGACGGTGAAATTTTTGTTAAGATGGCGGCTCCGGTTGAAGGAATCCGTTTTGTTACGGGAAATCGTAAAACGGAATTTTGCTTCAATCATGACAGAACGCCGGTTTCCGAAGCTTCATTTAAGGTTGATCCTAAAAGCAGATATGTACGTGTAGAAATAATAGACGGTTCAAAAAGAGCATATACAAACGCATATTTTACAGATCAGCTTCCCTTTTAAATTAAATAATAGAACAACGTATAAGGTATAAGAAAAACTCACGCACCATAAAAAGCTGCGTGAGTTTTTTGCAATTTTTAATTAAGATTGTTTTAAAGCGTAAACGTCATTCCGTCATACGACAGATAAAATCCTTCAGCCATGGCGATCCGCGACAGATCATCATAAAGGCCCACATGATGGCAGATATGATTGCATATAAGCACGGTTGAGCTGTCAATGACGCCTTTTTCTATAAGTTTATCTCTTACAAGGATATCGTTTTTCAGTCCCATATGCCGCTGTCCCGGCTGAACAAAGGTGTTTCCGCAGGTGCAGTCGAATGAAACGAGGTCGCAGTGCATGCCTTTTATAAAATCTATCGAATCATCGATATCATTTTCCGTATCGTGCAGATAAAGCACGCGCTTGCCGTCTTTCAGGTTTTCTATAAGGTATACAAAGCATTCAATTGAAGGATCGTGCGCCGCGCGCAGAGGTATAATTTTGTAATCCCCTGCCGTAACAGGATTAAAAGCAGTCAGTTTTTCACATGCAAAGTGCGGTGTTACGACTTCTCTGCCTGTGGCGATAAAATCCTGCATTTTTTCGTAAACTTCTTTTCCGCCGTATACGGTCAGCATGTCTTCAGTAAGATTCATTCCCCAGAAACCGCCGCGCAGCGCAAAATTATTCATCTGAAAATGATCGGCGTGAGGGTGCGTTATAAACAGGCTTTTTATTTTTGAAAGATGTATTCCGAAGCGCACTGACTGAACATAAGCTTCCGGTCCGAAATCAAGCATAAGATCGTCGTTAATTACGGCGCAGCTTCTTGTGCGCAGATCTCTGCCTCCGCGGCGGCGCGCCTCATTGCACATATCGCATTCGCAGAATACTGCCGGAACTGCTTCCGACGCCGATGTGCCGAGATATGTAAATTTCATTGAAAAATCTCCTTTGCGTCAGTTTTTAATAATTTTTTACTGCCGTATATTCGCCCGTATGCAAAGCGAGCACATATTTGTCATTTACCTTAAATCCGAAAGGAAGCTTTATAACGCCGTGTATTTTGTCCGGACAATTTACAGAAAGCTTTACATCTCCGCCTTCCCGCTGCCATTTTACAGAAATTCTGCCGCAGGGCGAGTCGTAATATCCTTCGGCGCTGTCCAAAGCTTCGATAAAGTTAGGAGAAAGATTTATATGGCTTATATCGTCAAGATCCGGATTTACGCGCAGACCGAGAATAGTTTTCATATACCATGATGAGATATCGCCCCAGAAATGGTGATTGAGAGAACTTCCGTCGCTGTTTTCATCAAAGAATGATTCCCAAAGAGTAGTGGCGCCGCGGGCAATCCAGTTGCCGTATGAAGGATAGTCGGTTCTTGTTATCATGCGGTAAGCGAGATCGGCGTCTCCGAAGTCGGTAAGGACATGGAAAATATATCTTGCCCCGTAAAAACCTGTATCGAAGTGATCTTCCCTCTCTTCGATAAATTCAATAAGACGGGTATATGCCTCGCTTCTCTCAGCGGGATCGAAAACGCCGAGTGCGAGAGCGATTGCCTGACCGGACTGGCATGAACCCAAAACCGTCATGGTATTAAAATCAATAAGGTTTTCGCGTATTGCCTGACGCATTTCATAATAGAGATTTTCGGCAAATTCAGCCTGATTTTCAAGGCCTACGGCATGGAACATGATAGCTGCCTTGCGGGCGCTGTCCATAGTTGCGGCGCTGTCGGTAAACTCAAGCGGCACGTCATAGTCTCCCGCGCCTTTGCCGACGGGGCACCAGTCGCCGAGACCTATATGTATAAGACCTTTTTCATCGCGTTTTTTGGAAATATAATCAAGATAACGCATCATCATAACGGCGTTTTCCGATATTATATCGGTATCTCCGCGGTACATATATACATAAAAGGGAAGCGAGAAGATAACACTGTCCCAGATAGGACCGTTGCCCCAGGCAAATCCCCATCCGCCGGTGGGAACTATACCCGGAATTGCTCCGTCACAGCGCTGAGCGTTGCGTATGCTAGCAAGCCATGCCTTATAGCTGTTTTCAACCGACAGCTTCATAACCATATGCTCTGCAGAAACAGATGCGTCGCCGGTCCAGCCGTTTTTCTCTCTGTGAGGACAGTCGGTCGGGAAATAATAAAAATTTGAAAGATCCGAACGAAGGCTTGCTTCCCACAGCTTATTTGTGATATCGTCGGAACATTTAAATTCGCATCTCTGCTTTAAATCGGATGAAGCGACAAGATATGTGATTAGATCTTCTTTTGCCTGGTCTTCGGTTATTCCGGTTACCCAGCAGTAACGGAAGCCGTGATATGTGAAATCGGGAATAAAGATTTCCTCTTCTTCACCTTCACCTTCACCCCGGCAGATATAAATATCTCTCTGTACAAATCCTTCGGGGAAAAAGTGCAGATTGGTAAAATCGGGAAGACCGGTTATTCTGTTATGGCGCTCATAAAGCTGAAGAACTATTCTTTGTCCTTTTTTGCCCTTTATCTTAAGCTTTATTAGGCCGGCGTTGTCTTCGCCGAAATCATATTCATATCCGGATGCTGAGTCGTCAGCAGAAGAATCGTAAAATGTTTCGGTTCCCGGAAGAACGTCCGAACGCCTGCCGTAATAATTGAGTTTTACATCTTTTTTTATTGAAACGGGTTTAAGTTGTTTATATACGACTACGGGATCTGCGGTGCAAAGCATATATTCGCCTTTCGGAGCTTCGACTTCAACCGCAGGCTTCCAGTTTGAATCATCATAGCCGGGAATATTCCAGCCGTCTGTCTCAAGCCTTGCGTCATAATGCACTCCGCAGCGTATGTCATTGAATGTTATAGGTGAATCGTGTGTAAGAACCGATTTATCTGCCTCTATCAGAGTTTTTTCGCCGTCCTGTTCAAGCTCTATCGCAAAGGCAAGCTTCGGAGCGGTGCGGTAAAGTCCGTCGTCGAGATCCCATACGCCGCCGCCGACGCAGTTCTGAAATCCGTTGCCGAGTATAAACGCCGCCGTGTTTTTTCCTTTTACAAGATATTTTACAATATTATATTTGTCAAAATATACAGTTTGATCGCTGTTTGATATATACGGCGCAAGAATGCCTTTTGTTATATCCTGTCCATTGATAAACAGCTTATAAAATCCCAGGCCGCACACCGTAATTTCAGCTTTTTGCGGCAGTTTTTCAAGCACAAAGTTCCGCCTCATATAAGGCGCGGGAACAGGATTTTTAAAAGTTGCATAATCGCCTGCGGGCGTCGCAGACACAAATTTTTTTGATAGCAGCATGTTTTTTCCCCCTTGTATTTTGTTTTTTTATTATTTTATAACAGTTTATACTCAAATTACCATAAATATTGTTCCGGCAGTGATTAAGACCATTCCTATTGCGCTTTTGTAAGTAAAAGTCTCATGCAGCAAAACAAACGCCAGAACAAGCGTTATAACTATGCTCATCTTGTCTATCGCGACTACTTTCGACGCCGCACCTATCTGCAAAGCTCGGTAATAACAAAGCCATGATGCTCCGGTTGCAAGGCCCGAAAGAATTAAAAACAGCCAGCTTTTCCCGCTTATTGAGGAAATTCCGCCCTGCTTTCCGGTTAAAAACACCATTCCCCATGACATCGCAAGCACTATAAATGTGCGTATTGCGGTGGCAAGATGCGAGTTTACACCGTCTATGCCGATTTTTGCAAGTATTGAGGTCAATGCCGCAAAAACAGAGGACAGTACAGCTAAAATAATCCACATATGTCTTTTTTTCTCCTTGCTGATTTATTTTGTAAGCTCATAGCTTTGCTTTATCATTTCGATTATCGCTTCATCGTCGCTGCATTCGTCCGGAATTATTGAGTTCCAGTGCATTTTATTCATGTGATATGCCGGAATAACAAACGGAAATATCCTTCGAAGATATAACGAATCTTCCGGACGGCTCTTTACATTTATCCACAGCCTGCCGTCACGCTCAAAAATAAGCGCGAATATTTTTTTGCTTTTTACATGGCGCATTGCTGTCCAGTTAGGATCTTTGAAAGGATAATCCTCATACACGCCGTCTAATTTTTTGCAGATTTCTATTGCGTCCGAGCGACTGCAAAGCATTTTATACTTCTGCTCCTTTACTGCAATTTTGATATTATGCCGGCTGCGGTTTCCGCAGATATATCCGAGACGTTTATTTTTACTGTGTCAAGCTTATTATATAAAGGAATCCTTTTTATGCTTCTTTCTATAATATCGATATTCCGAACGCCGTTTTCGATATCCTTTTTAAGCCTTTTTTCAAGCGCTTCGGACGAGCATACAAGCGATATTTTAAAAATTTTTGCGTTTTCGGCGCAAAGTTTTGAAATTATATCATCTATAATCTGCTGTTCATGCATTACCCAGCAGAAAACTATATTGTCTATAACGGAACATGACAAAAAGTTGTTTAACAGGAAAGTTATATTTTTCATTACCATGTCCTTAGTTTCTTCGCATACGGTAAAGGGATGCATGTCCCAGCACCAGTCGCCGTCGAGAAAAACGCTGTTTTCAAGCTTTGAGGCAAGTATTTTGGAAACGGTGGTTTTTCCGACTCCCATAGTTCCGCCGATAAGATAAACCGTTTTCATTTTGCCATGTCCTCAAGCGTTTTTCCGGTAAGGCGGTAAACGGTCCAGTCGTCTAAAGAAACGGCTCCTAAAGATTTATAAAATCCTATGCTCGGCTTGTTCCAGTCAAGACAAGCCCACTCAAGTCTGCCGCAGCCGCGCTCGATCGCGATTTGAGCCAGCTTTTTTAAAATTGCTTTTCCGTATCCCTTTCCGCGGTGTTCGGGAAGTACGAAAAGATCTTCAAGATATATACCCGAGCGCCCTAAAAAAGTAGAAAAATTGTGAAAAAACAGGGCGAATCCTACTTCTTTGCCGTTTTCGACTGCAAATATTACTTCGGCGCCCTTTTTGTCGAAAAGCTGTTCGCGCAAAAGCTGTTCGTCGGCTACGACATCTTCGGACATATTTTCATACGCGGCAAGCTGTTTGATAAAAAACAGAATTTTTGCGGCGTCGGATCTTTGCGCAAAACGGAATTCAACTGAATTTTCCATATGTATTCCTTTCATACCATGTTAAAATCGATAAAAAAGCAAAAACTTGATATTTTATAATAGTCTCTGTCCGAGATAAGTATTGGTGAACAAAAAATATACATTTTCACAGATAATTATGCATAAACAGAATTGTTGCTGACATAAAAAACTATATTCCCTTACAAAAACAATTTTGTGGGGGTACTTTATGTCTGATTTTAATTCAACTTATAATGATATTCAAAAGCAAATCTCTTTTGCCAACTTGACTGACCAGCAAATCCAAGAGTTAATCACCGCTCTGCAAATAAAGCGGAGTGCCAAATCCAAACTGACAAAGGAAGAAAAGGTATTCTATCAATGTTGCAGAGAACGGAGAAGTTATGCCCAAAACCAAGACTT